>CAZXTV010000008.1:0-2397 GCA_964643705.1 uncultured Arenimonas sp.
CCTGAAGGCATGGGTTGGCCAGCGCCGCGCCGCGTTCACCGGCGATGTCGCGCTGCCGGTCGGCCTGGACCCGCCCAAGGGCATCCTGCTGCTTGGCGTGCAGGGCTGCGGCAAGTCGCTGGCGGCCAAGGCGGTCGCGGGCGGCTTCAACGTGCCGCTGGTGCGGCTGGATTTCGGCACGCTGTACAACAAGTACCACGGCGAAACCGAGAAGAACCTGCGCGACGCCCTGGCCTCGGCCGAGCAGATCGCGCCCTGCGTGCTGTGGATCGACGAGCTGGAGAAAGGCCTGGCCAGCGCCGGCGGCAGCGACGACGGCGGCGTGTCGCGGCGCGTGCTCGGCTACTTCCTGACCTGGATGGCCGAGCGCAAGTCGAAGGTGTTCCTGGTCGCCACCGCCAACGCGGTCAACGACCTGCCGCCGGAGCTGCTGCGCAAGGGCCGCTTCGACGAGATCTTCTTCGTCGACCTGCCAGACCATGCCGCGCGCGCGGAGATCTTCCGCCTGCACCTGGAAAAACGCGAAGTGGACTGGGAAGGTTTTTCGCTCGACGCCCTGTCCACGGCCGCGGATGGTTTTTCAGGCGCGGAGATCGAGCAGGCCGTCGTCAGCGCGCTCTATTCCGCCCACGCCGATGGCGTACCGGTGGACGAAGCGCGCGTGGTCACCGAAGTCGGCGCCACCCGCCCGCTGAGCGTGCTGATGGCCGAGCAGGTGAACGCCCTGCGCGCCTGGGCAAGCGGCCGCACCGTCCCCGCCGACTAACTTTGCTCCTGTGGGAGGGACTTCAGTCCCGATGCCTTCGGGACTGAAGTCCCTCCCACAGGCTAGCGCTGCCAGTCGGCAGGCGGCTCGAGGGAGCGACCCGTCGCCTGGGCGGCGTAACGCATGGCCGCGAACTCACCTTCGCTGGCGAAGACGTCGAAGTACTGTCCCTTCTGCTCGTCGTCGAGTTCGCTGTCGAAAGTGGCGAGGCCCGCATGCAGCCAGTTGGCCTGGCGCTCGAGTTCCCGCGCGGCCTTCTGCTCGGCCGGCGTACCGTACTTCTTGATGAGCCCCACTCCGATCAGTCGATCCAGCAGCACCGTGCTGCGCTCGGCCATGCGCCGGGCGACGGCCACGCAAAGCGAACGACGCTCCACGGAGCCTTCGTCGCAGGCTTTCACGAAAGGCTGGTAGCCCGGCAGCACGACGGCGGCGCCGACGGCCATCGCCAGTATGCCCGGGCTGGCTTCGGGACCGTAGGTGCCTCCCGTTTGTTGCCACAGTGCCTCCGGCACCTGGCTGTAGCGCGCATACAAGGAAGCAAAGACCGGAATCAGGTCCGGCTCGAATTTCGGGGCTGCCATCACCTTTTCGCCGTGGAGGGCGAACGCGTCGTCGTCGCCGCGCTTGGCCGCCATGCTCATCAGCACGAAGTGGTGATAGCCGTTATCCTTCGCGAGCTCAGCCAACCGTTCGCGGCTGCCGTCGCATTTTTCGGCGTCTGCGCCCTTCATGAGGCAGCTGACGGTCGTGAAAAGCGCGACGGGCACCTCGTCAGAGGCCAGCGCCACGCGTTGGGCCAGGTCGTCGCGCGCCCGCACCAGGGCGCTGCGCAGGGTCGGATCGAGTTCTTTGGACTGTTCGTCGGCTTCCAGTGCCAGGTCGATCATCGGCACCAGATAGGCGTCCGAAAGCAGGTCGCCGGGCGCGTTGGCGGCGGCCAGCTGCGTCCGCGCATTCATCTCGGCGTCGCTGGGATCTTCCGCGTTTGCCGCAAAGGCACAGCCCAGCAGCAACAGGGGCAACATCAAGCGGGTCTTCATCATCTCTTACTCCGGTTGTTGCGCTCTTGTGGGAACAATCAGAGGCGGGTCAGCAGCCACGCCCACGCGGGCAACGTGGCCAGTGAAATCAGGATGCCATAGCCAACCAGCGCCGAGGCCAGGCCGGGCGCCAATCTATGCGATATCGCTAACGCCGCGGCGGTGATCATCGGTGGCATCGCGGATTCGAGCACCACCGTGTCCTTGGCGATCGCGTCCAGCGGCAGCCACATCACCATCAACAGGGTGAGCGCGGGCATCACGACCAGCTTCAGGCCCAGCCCGGCGGCCAGGGGTTTGAGTTCATTGCGCGGCAGCTTCAGCTTCAGGCCCAGGCCAATGGCCAGCACCACCAGCGGCAGCAGCGCATCCGCAAGCCGCTGCAGGCCACCGGCGATCCATTCCGGCGGATCCACCGGCATCAGCGTCAGCCCGAACACCATGGCCAGGAACGGGGGGAACGTGACGATGCGCCGCGCGATGTCGCGCCAGGTCGGTTCGGCGTCGCCGCCGTAGCGCGCCAGCACGTACAGGCCGAAGGTGGAAAGGATGAGGAAGGCGCCGAACTGGTCGTAGATCACCGCAGAG
>CAZXTV010000008.1:2407-17810 GCA_964643705.1 uncultured Arenimonas sp.
CGCGTCCTCGCCGAGCAGCGCGCGCACCAGCGGGTAGCCCAGGAAGCTGGTGTTCCCCAGCGCGACGCAGAGCAGCAGCACGGCGTGTTCGTCCCGGCGAAGCCGCAGCAGGCGGCTGACGCCCGTCACGAACACCACCGTTGCCGCCAGCAACACCCAGGGCACCGCGGCCACCGCCAGCACCTCGGGCCCCAGCTCCAGCCGCGGCGCGTAACGCAGCACCGCCGCCGGCAGGCAGACGTAAAGCACGACCTTGTTCAGCACTTCCGGCGCGTTGTCCGGGAAGGTGCGCAGGCGCTGGAACAGCATGCCCAGCGCCAGCATCGCCAGGATCAGCCAGAAGGCGGCCATCCGGCCCGGGGTCCCGGATCAGCCCAGGGGCACGTCGGCCGGGCGCGCGCCCTCGACCGCAAAACGTGCGTTGAAGGCGACGGTGATGCGTTCGCTGGTGCCTTCGTACGGCAGCACTTCGTGCAGCAGCCAGGACGGGAACAGCACCAGCTGCCCGGGCTCGAGCCGCAGCATGCGCGGGCTTAGCGCATAGGGCGGCTTCATGCTGGCCAGGGCCATGTCCAGGAACATCGAGCCGGCGCCGTTGGGGTTGATGAAGGTCAGCAGGCCGCTGCTGGACTCGGGGTCGTCGTCTTCGTGCTTCACGCAGTAAACGCCCGACCACGAATGCATGGCGTGGTTGTGGGCCCCGAAATAGCCGCCCCGGCGCGCGATGTGGAACCAGGACTCGACCGCGATGTGCAGCTTCTGCAGCGTCGCCTGGTCATAGCCGTTGAGTTCGCCGATGGCGCGGTAGAGCGAGCGGTGGCAGAAGTTGCGCAGCGTGGCGATGCAGGGCTGCGGCCAGTCGAAGAGCCGGAAGTTGCTCTCGAACAGGGCCTTGTTGCGGTACACCATCGGCTCGGGGTTGCGGTACTTGTCGCCCTGGGCTTCCTTCTCGAGGAACAGTTCGCGCAACTGAGCGTTCAGCGTTTGGCAGTCATCGAGCTTGGCGATGACGAGCGGGACGGCAAAGGCCGGGGTAATCTGGAACACGTTTCGCCTCGCTCGGCGCCAATACGGGGACTCCCATGAAAGCCGCAAATCGATTCATCGTCAACGCGCTTGCCGGCGCCCTGCTGGTGCCGGCGCTGGCCAACGGGGCCGACCGGATTACCGGCGAACCCTTCGCCACCCGTTCGGTGGTGTACGCGCCGGAAGCCATGGCCGCCACTTCCCACCCCCTGGCCACGCAGGTCGCGCTGGACGTAATGAAGCGCGGCGGCAGCGCGGTCGACGCGGCCATCGCCGCCAACGCCGCGCTGGGCCTGATGGAACCCACCGGTAACGGCATCGGCGGCGACCTGTTCGCCATCGTCTGGGACCCGAAGACGCAGAAGCTGCATGGCTACAACGGTTCGGGCCGTTCGCCCAAGGGCCTGACGCTGAAGTGGTTCCAGGACAACGGCCATGCCTCGGTGCCCTCGCACGGCCCGCTGCCGGTGACCGTGCCGGGCACGGTGGACGGCTGGTTCGCCCTGCACGGGCGCTTCGGCAAGCTGCCCATGGCCGACGTGCTGGCGCCCACCGTGCGCTACGCCCGCGACGGCCACCCGGTGCACGACACCATCGCCTACTACTGGAACCGCAGCGTGCCGGTGCTGTCGAAGTGGCCGGGTTTCAGCGAACAGTTCACCGTCGACGGCCGCGCCCCGCGCACCGGCGAACTGTGGAAGAACCCGGGCCTGGCCAACACGCTCGAAACCATCGGCCGCGAGGGCCGCGACGCCTTCTACAAAGGCGACATGGCCCGCACCATCGACGCCTACTTCCGCAAGCACGAGGGTTTCCTGCGCTACGAAGACCTGGCCGCGCACCAGGGTGAGTGGGTCGAGCCGGCCAGCGCCAACTACCGCGGCGTCGACGTCTGGGAACTGCCGCCCAACGGCCAGGGCATCGCCGCGCTGCAGATCCTGGAGATCCTGGAAGGCTACGATTTCTCGAACATTCCCTTCGGCAGCGTCGAACACGTGCACCTGTTCGTCGAAGCCAAGAAGCTCGCCTTCGCCGACCGCGCGCGCTGGTACGCCGACCCCGATTATTTCCCGGCGCGCGACGGCAACCGCGACAAGGCCGCTGCGCTGGTGCGTGAACTGGTCTCCCCGGAATACGCCGCGAAACGACGCGCCCTGATCAACCCCGAGCGGGCGGCGAAGTCGGTCGATGCGGGCATCCTGCAGCACGGCGACACCATCTACCTGACTACCGCGGACAAGGACGGCATGATGGTTTCGCTGATCCAGTCCAACTACCGCGGCATGGGCAGCGGCATGGCGCCGCCGGGGCTGGGCTTCATATTCCAGGACCGCGGCGAGCAGTTCGTGCTCAAGGCCGGGCATCCCAACAGCTTCGCGCCGGGCAAGCGCCCCTTCCACACCATCATTCCGGCCTTCATCACCCGGGACGGCAAGCCCTGGGTCAGCTTCGGCCTGATGGGCGGCGCGATGCAGCCGCAGGGCCACGCCCAGATCGTGATGAACCTGGTTGATTTCGGCATGAACCTGCAGGAAGCCGGCGACGCCCCGCGCATCCAGCACGACGGCAGCACCGACCCGGCCGGCCAGGTGGCCGAGATGAACGACGGCGGCGTGCTCAACCTCGAAACCGGTTTTCCCTACGAAACCATCCGCGGCCTGATGCGCAAGGGTCACACCATCGAGTTCGCCGACGGTCCCTACGGCGGCTACCAGGCCATCGCGCGCGACCCGGAAACCGGCGTGTACGCCGGCGCGTCGGAAAGCCGCAAGGACGGCCAGGCTGCAGGTTACTAGCAGGCATCGGGACTGAAGTCCCTCCCACGGTTCAGCCGATGTGGCGGCGCAGTCGCTCCACGGCGGTCGCCACGTCGGCGCAGGCCGGCAGCACCTGGGCCCAGTCGGCGGCCTTGGCCGCACTTTCCGCGGCCAGCGCGGCGTCGGCCAGCGGCTGGGCACCCACCAGGCGGGCGGCACCCTTGATCTTGTGGGCCTGCCTGGCCAGCGCCGCCAGGTCGCCGGCGGCGCGGGCGGCGTCCAGGCCCTGCAGGTCCTGGGCGGTGGTGGCCAGGAAGTCGTCCAGCAGCGCCCTGGTTTCCCCCGGGTCGCCGCCGGTCAAGGGCGCGAGCACCGCGGGATCCAGGGGCAGGGGGTCGCCGGAAACCTGCGGCAGCGGCGTTCCCGGCCGGACATCGGCCGATAGCGGCACGGTATGCGGCAGCCAGCGCTGCAGCGCCGCCACCAGTTCGGGGATCGACACCGGCTTGGCCAGGTAGGCGTCCATGCCGGCGGCCAGGCAACGTTCGGCCTCGCCCTTCAGGGCGGCGGCGGTGAGGGCGATCACCGGGGTGTGCTTGAGGTTGCGGGCGGCTTCTTCCTCGCGCAGTGCGCGGGCGAATTCGTAGCCGTCCATCACCGGCATGTGCACGTCCGACAGCACCAGGCCGTAACGACCGCTGCGCCAGGCCTCCAGGCCCTTGCGCCCGTCCTCGGCGCTTTCGCTGGCGTAACCGGCCAGGGCCAGCTGGCGGGCAACGACCAGGCGGTTGGTCGGGTGGTCGTCGACGATCAGCACCAGGCTGCCTTCGGCGCGGGCCTCGTCGACGCCGGGCAGGGGCCGGGCCAGGAAGCCCTGGGTCGGGTCGGTGGGGGGCTCTGGCTCGAGTTCGGCCTCCACGCCCCGCGGCAACACCAGGTCCAGGCAAATGGTGGTGCCGGAGCCGGGCGTGCTTTCCATGGTGATGGTGCCGCCCATCACCTCCGCCAGGCGCCGGGAAATGACCAGCCCCAGGCCGGTGCCGCCGTAGCGGCGGGTGGTGCTGCCTTCGGCCTGGGAAAAGGGCTGGAACAGCCGCGCCTGCTGTTCGGCGGTGACGCCGATGCCGGTGTCGGTGACCCGGAAGCGCAGGCGGTCGCCGTCACCGTCCCGGCCCTTCCACTCCAGCGCGGCTTCCACCACGCCCTTGTCGGTGAACTTGATCGCGTTGGACAGGAAGTTTGACAGCACCTGGCGCAGGCGCAGGCCGTCGGCGCGGTGGGCGGGGCCGATGCGATCGTCCACTTCGCACAGCAGCACCAGGCCTTTGCTCGACGCCGAGCCGCTGAAGTTGGCCACGGTCGATTGCAGCAGGCGCGGCAGCGACAGGGTGGTCGGCGACAGTTCCAGGCGGCCCGCCTCCACTTTCGAGAAATCCAGGATGTCGCCGATGATCTGCAGCAGCGAACGCGCCGACTGCTGGATCACCGCGATGGTGCGGCGCTGGTCTTCGTCGAGCTGGCTGTGCGACAGAACTTCGAGCATGCCGGTGACGCCGATCATCGGCGTGCGGATCTCGTGGCTCATGGCGGCAACGAAGTTGGACTTGGCTTCGCTGGCCTCCAGGGCGCGGCTTTCACTGGCGCGCAGGCGCTGTTCGAGCTGTTTTATCTGGGTCAGGTCGGTGCCCACGGCCAGGTAGCCCACGGTCTGGCCGGCCGCGTCGCGCACCGGGGACGTCGCCAGCAGCACCGGCACGGTGCCGCCGTCCTTGGGCACGAAATCCAGTTCCATCGGCTCGGGGCACTGGTCGATCAGCATCGGGAACAGGCGGGCATCGGCAGGCACATCGTGGTCGCGCGTGGCGGCCAGGCCGGAGGCGAGGCGCTGCAAGTCGGGGCCGCTGACCAGCCGGTCGAGCCCCGCGCGGCCGACCATTTGTTCCCAGCGAAAGCCGGTAAGCCGCTCGGCCTGCGGATTGAAGCTGGTGAAACGGCCCTGCGTATCCATCGGCATGATCGCCGCCGGCGCCGCCGCGAACAGCGAGCGCTGGAGCATGTCGCGTTCGATCAGCGCGGTGCGTACCTGTTCGTTGCGCGCCAGCTGTTCGTTGAGCTCGGCTTCGAACTTGCGCACGTCGTCGCGCATCACCAGGAAAGCGTCCATGACGTCGCCCAGCTCGCCCGAGGGCGAGTAACGCGGCACGCCCTGGTAGTCGTGCCGGCGCATCTGCTGGGCCAGCCCGGTCAGGGATTCGACGCCCTGGTAGATGTTGCGCAGCAGCTTGCGACCGACCGCGGCCACCACCAGGAGCGTGGCCAGGCTAAGGCCCGTGCGCAGCCAGGCGGTGCGCTGGGCGCGTCGGGTCTGGGCGCGCACCTGCTGTTCGGCTTCGATCATCTCCAGGTCGCCGAGGTGTTTCATGCGCGTGGTCACCGGATCGATGGCCGGGTAGAGCTCGGTGTCGGCGAAGCGCGCGAGGCCGACGATGTCCTTTTGCACCAGGGTCTGGCGCAGGGTTTCGGCGGCCGTGTCGGCGCGCACTTTCGAGCGCTGCACCTGGGCGAAGATCTGCGCCTGTTCTTCGGTGAGCGGCATCGACTCGAGCGCGTCCCAGTGGTCGCGGATGCGCAGGCGGGCGTGATCGACCACCTGCAGGCCTTCTTCCCAGCTGATCAGGTGGTTGCGGACCCGGAAGGTGGTGTCGACGATGTCCATGCCGTAGGCGTCGGACACCGCCTTGATGCGGCGCAGGCCGGCCAGCGACTCGTCCTTGAGCGCCAGCAGCGCCGCCTGGTTCTGCTGGCGCTCGTATTCGTCCAGGGCCAGCACCGCGGCGCCGGTGAGCAGCAGCAGCCCGAACAGCCCCAGCAGCTGCAGCCGGATGCCGAATCGGGGGCCTGCGGCGGCTGCCATCGTTGGCCTAGTGGTGGGTCTGGCGCCAGCGCTGGATGGCGTCGGGCAGTTCGTCCCCCGGCACCGGCGCGGATATCAGGTAACCCTGGGCGAAGTCGCAGCCCAGCTGGGCCAGCAGCTGCCACTCGTCCACCGTTTCAACGCCTTCGGCCACCACGCACAGGTCCAGCTTGCGGGCCAGGTCGAGGCTGGTTTCGATCATCGCCCGCTTGCGCGGCTGGGTGGGTGCGCCCGAAACGAAGTCGCGGTCGATCTTGAGCTCGGTGAAGGGAATCTGCGAGAGCTGCGACAGCGACGAATAGCCGGTGCCGAAGTCGTCCACGCTCAGGCCGAAGCCCTTCAGCCGCAGGCGCGCCAGCATGCCCAGCCCGCGTGCGGTGTCGCTCATCACCGAACTTTCGGTGATCTCGAGCACGATCCGGTCAGGGCTGACGCCGTGTTCGCGCAGCACGGCTTCATAGCGATCGGCCACTTCCGGGCCGGTGAGGTTCTGCGCCGAAACGTTCACCGACACCCGCAGGTCCAGGCCGTGCGCCTGCCAGCGCTTGGACCAGGCGCAGGCCTGGGCCAGCATCAGGCTGGTGAGCTCGTCGATCATGCCGCCTGCTTCCATCAGCGGCACGAAGACCGCGGGTGGCACCCTGCGGCCATCGGCCAGGCGCCAGCGCGCCAGGGCCTCGACACCGACGATCTTGCCGTTGCCGAATTCGGCCTGCGGCTGGAAATGGGCGCTGATCTCGGCGTTGGCCAGGGCGTCGCGGACCTGTTCGAGCGAGACTTCGATTTCGCTGGGCAGCACCGACGGTCCCACGCCTTTTTCGTAGAGCGAAAGCACGGTGGTGAGCTTGCCCGGCGTCAGTGGTTTTTCGATGCAGCCCAGCACGCGCAGCCCCGAGGCCTTGGCCATCACCTGCACCGTGTGCAGCAGGGCCGGCTCCATCGCGCTGACCACGGCGATGGAGTGCGCCAGGCGGTCCTGGGCGACGATGCCGATGAACTCGACGCCGTCCATGCCGGGCATGTCCAGGTCCACGAGGATCACGTCGGGAACCTCGGGCAGGCTGCGCAACAGGTCCAGGGCCTGGAAGCCGTCCGCGGCTTCATGCAGGTGCCGCAAGCCCAGGTCGCCCAGCAGGCGAAGTCCAAGCCGGCGCTGGAAGCCGTGGTCTTCCACCAGCAGTACGCGCAGTTCCGCCAGACTCATCCGTCCCCTCCCCGGGTAGCCACCCGACTCTACCGGGCGCTCGTTCAGGAAGAAAGGCGGACCTGCTGTTCCCGCCTGCGTTCAGACTCGTGACGTAAGCTAGGGGCATGTCCGGACCCGCGGCCAGCCGGTTTGACCCTGAGACACGCCTGCGCCTGCGCAGGGTGTGGCTGGGCCTGCTGTCCTACCTGATGTTCCTGGTGCCCATGTCGATCGCGGTGCACGCCGGCAACTCGACCATGGGCTGGTCGGGCATGGCCGGGTTCACCGCCGCTGCCGTCCTGGTGAACGTGCTGGCGCTGGCGGCCATCGCCAGCGGCTGGAGCAAACGCTTCGCCGACCCCAGCCTGCTGGCCCCGCAGCTGGTGGCGGCCATGCTTTTGGCGCTGGCCATGATCCACTACTTCGAAGGCGAGGCGCGCAGCGTGCTGCTGCTGCTGTTCGTGGCGATCTTCTTCTTCGGCCTGTTCGGGCTTACGACCCGCCAGTACCTGTTCCTGACCACGGGCACGGTGGTCGGCTACCTCGGCCTGAGCAGCTGGGAACTGATCGGCGGGAACGCCCCGCAGGAAGCCTGGCTGGCTGAAGCCATCCGCTTCTCGGCCCTGGTCATCATCACCATCTGGATGAGCTTCGTGGGCGGCTACATCGCCTCGATCCGGCGCCGGCTGGCCGCGCAGCGCGACGCCCTGGAAAAGGCCAATAGCAAACTTCGCGAATTGTCGATCCGCGACGAACTGACCGGCCTGTACAACCGCCGCCACCTTACCGAACGCCTGGAACAGGAAAGCGAACGCGGCCGCCGCTACGGCCAGGGCTTCAGCGTCGCCCTGATCGACATCGACCACTTCAAGATCATCAACGATACCCACGGCCATTCCGTGGGCGACGAGGTCCTGGTGCAGTTCGCCGGCATCCTGCGCCTGCAGGCGCGCTTCGTCGACCACGTCGGGCAGGCGCCCGAACGCACCCTGGGCCGGTTCGGCGGCGAGGAGTTCATGATCATCCTGCCGGGCACGTCGCTGGCCGGGGCCCGGATCTGCCTGGAACGCATGCGCGCGGCGGTGGTCCAGGCGCCGTTCGAAACCAGCGCCGGGCCGGTGGAGGTCACGTTCTCGGCCGGGCTGGCCGAACAGCGCCGGGATGAAGCCGCCGAGGTCCTGCTGCAGCGGGCCGACCACGCCATGTACCGGGCCAAGGAAAGCGGCCGCGACCGGCTGGAAGCAGACGGCTGATGTCCGCCTCCGCGCGTGAGGCCGGGTGGTCGGGCGCGCTCAGGATGCTGCTTGTGCCCTGCCTGTTTGCGCTGGCCGGGCCGGCCGATGCTGCGCCGGTGGATGCGCTGCCCGATGACGCCACGCTGGAAGCCACCGGCGCGGTGATCGGCGATATCAGCATCATCCGCCACGACATCTTCGATACCACGCTCGCCGAAGAAGACGGCGCCGTCTTCCGCGCCGCCAACGCCCTGCACCGGCGGACCCGTGAACCGGTGGTGCGTCGCCTGCTCCTGTTCGAAACCGGCATGGCCTATTCGCGCCGGCTGCTGGCTGAAACCGAACGCCTGCTTCGCGCCCAGAACTACCTGCGCGAGGCCAACATCAGGCCGGTGCGTTTCGCCGACGGCCGCGTCGACCTGGTGGTGGAAACCTGGGACGCCTGGACGCTCAATCCCGGGATTTCCGGCAGCCACAGCGGCGGTTCGTCTTCCTTCGGTTTCGAACTCGAGGACAGCAACCTGCTGGGCACCGGCGCCGAGCTCACGCTGTCGCGCGACAGCGACAGCGAGCGCGACGAAAACGCCCTGTCCTACCGCAACGAACACCTGTTCGGGCGCTGGAACGGCCTGGATGCGGAGTTGCGCGACAACAGCGACGGCCGCGGCTGGGCGCTGGCCCTGGGCCAGCCCTTCCACGCACTCGACACCCGCCGCGCCTGGGGTGCTTCGGTGGACCGGCTGACGCTGGTGGAGTCGTTTTATTCGCGGGGTGAAGAAGTCGCCGAATACCGCCAGCGCAACAACGACATCGAGGCCTGGTGGGGGCGCTCGACGGGCCTGCGCAACGGCCGCGTGACGCGCTGGCAGTTCGGCCTGCGCGAGCAGTCTCGCGACTTCCTGCCCGCCCTCGATCCGTCGATGGCCGGGCCGGTGCCGACCGACCGGCACCTGGTGGGACCGTGGATCGGCGTCGAACGCATCCACGATGACTGGGAAGAGCAGGTCAACCTCGACCAGATCGGCAGCACCGAAGACGTTCTGCTGGGCCTGCGCTGGACCGCGCGGCTGGGCTGGGCCGACACCAGTTTCGGCAGCGATCGGGACGCGCTTTGGTATGAAGCCGGCATCAGCCGCGGCTTCCGCCTGTCCGCGGGCTCCCTGCTGCGCACGCAGGCCTGGCTCGATGGCCGGCTCGAGGACGGTTCGGCCCGGGACCTGAGCATTCGCGGCCAGGCGCGTTATTACCGGCGCACCGGCGAAAAGCGCCTGTTCTACGCCGCCCTGGAAACCGCTCACGGCCATGCGCTCGACCTCGACGGCTACCGCACGCTGGGCGGCGACAACGGCCTGCGGGGTTACCCCGAACGCTGGGCCGGCGGTGAAGGTTTCACCCGACTGTCACTTGAGCAGCGCTACTACACCGACGCCTACCTCTGGCGGATATTCCGGGTCGGCGGCGCGGTGTTCATGGACGTCGGCCGCACCTGGGGCAAGGACCCCCTGGGCGCGCCCAACCCGGGCACCCTGGCCGACGTCGGCTTCGGCCTGCGCCTGGGCAATACCCGCTCGGCCTTCGCCCGGGTCATCCACGTGGACCTGGCCTTCCCGCTGGACGGGGACCGGTCGCTGAAGCGGGCGGAGCTGGTGATCGAGGCGCGGCGGGAGTTCTAGGGGGACGGCAGGACCAGGAACACGGCCTGTAATAGCAGGACGGAAACCCGGAATGAAGCAATGCCGGCGGCGATCGCCCCGGTCCCATTCATTCGCGGAGAATCGTCATGAAGCGTCGCCATATCCTGCTTGCCGTGCTGCTCACCGTCTCCACGGGCGTGGCTTGGGCCCACTTCCCGGGCGGCAGAAACGTCCCCGCCGAGCGACTGGTCGGCGCCTGGAGCGTCGACGTCGCCATCGGTCCGTGCAGCCTGCCCGACCCCGTTGCGTTCTTCTCGGCCTACAACACCTTCCACGCCGGCGGCACGCTCAGCGACGCCAACTGGGCCCCACCTTCCAGCCGCGGCCCCGGGCACGGCGTGTGGCGCTACGTGGGCAAGCGCCGGTACGAGTCGACGTTTCGGTTCTTCCGCTACGACAACCCGCAGCCCAGCCAGGCCAGCGGCGTCCAGGAGGTCAAGGTGCGGATCACGCTCGACGCCGACGGCCAGGGCTACACCGGTGACGTCGATGCCCAGCAGATGACCCTGGACGGCAGCCCCGTCGGACCGGCGCTGTGCGGGCAGGCCATCGGGACCCGCGTGGGGTTGTAAGCCTGGAAGGGCTGGACGGCGACCGGTCGCTGAAGCGGGTGGAGCTGGTTATCGAGGCGCGGCGGGAGTTCCAGGACAGGGGCGGGGCGCGGCGAGGGCCCCGCCCGGGCGATTTTGTGCTGCAGCGCACATTGCGGGGGGGTCGGCCATACGCTAGCGTCCGGGCGGCGGTTAGGGGACCGCTCCGTTGCGCATCGCCTCGATCCACCACATCCAAGGGGAAAGGGAATGAAGACGTCGCTCCGCGGTGCCGCTTGCCGGTACCTGCCCGCCCTCGTGCTGCTCGCCTTCGGCGGCACCACGATGGCCAATACGCTCAACCAGAACGTGTCCTGGACCATCGACCGCTCCGGCACCACCACGAAGTACCGCGTGGTGGCCTACGGCGACTCGATCTACGCCGGCTACAACGGCTCGGTCAGCAACGCAGGTCTTTACGCTGCGCCCATGGTCGACTCGGAGTACCTCTCGGCGACGTGGAACGCCGACATCGAAAGCGTGCGCCGCGCCAAGTCGGGCGCCGTCGCCAACGACGTGTACCGCAACAAGATCGTCGCCGAGCGCTCCTACATGCAGGCCGCCAGCACCCGCGTGGTGACCTTCGAGATGTGCGGCAACGACGGCCTGCAGGCGCGCTCGGCGTTCAAGTCGCAGACCGGCACCTGCAACTACGCCGGGCTGGACGCGGCGGTTAACGCCTGCAAGACCAACGTGGCCGCGGCGATGGACTACATCAACGCCAACGCCCACCCCAACACCCGGCTCAAGGTGGTCTCCAACCTCTATTACCCGGGATACAACGCCGACAACGTGCAGAGCAGCTGCCGCGACGCCAGCACGGGCCAGACGGTGAACCTGCGCGACCGCTTCCTGCCGGCGATCGCGAAGATGAACTACTGGATGTGCGAGTACGCCCGCCAGAAGGGCTTCAAGTGCGCCGATAGTTTCGCCCAGTACATGGGCGCGGACTTCGACGTCAACGGCGACGGCGTGGTTGATGCCGACGCCCTGCGCTACGTCGCAGGCGAGACCGAGGCCAGCTACGTCGGCCGCATCACCGGCAGCCTGAAGCCCACCCTGCGCGATGCCAACTTCAAGCGCGCCTCGTCCAGCACCAGCTACGACTACATCCAGTCCGATGACGTGCATCCCACCTACGCCGGCGGCACGGTTCGCGCCGGACTGTGGGGCGGCAGCTCGGGCACCGTGGCGCCGCGCTACACCAGCTTCAGCGGCGGCAAGAGCCCGATCTGGAACACCCGTGGCCATGAGCGCATGGGCTGGGCGCTGTCGGTCTACAACCCGGCCAGTCCCTGACGTCGGGGGCCCGCGGCCTTGGCCAGCCAGCCGCCACCGCGCACGCCGTCCGACCCGGACGGCGTGACGGTGAGCACCCGGCGGCACGACGGGCGGCCTGCCGTGCTCGTCGCGGTGGCGGCGCTGTTGGCGCTGGGTGCCGGCCTGGCCTGGTGGCTTTGGCCGGCCACCCAGGCACCGACACCCGCACCGGCAATCGTTGCAGCGCCTTCGGCGGAATCGCCGGAAGCACGGCCCGTCCCGCGTGCGCCACGCCCGATGCCGACACCCGAGATTCCCGTTGAACTGCCCAGCGTCGATCCCGACGACCTGGCCGTGCATTTCCGCCCCGGCGACCCGGAGCCCACCGGCGCCGAGTTGATCACGGCACTGCAGGAGGCCGGCATCCATACCGGCCTGGGTGCCTTCAACCCGCCGGGCACCAGCCCGCCGCTCGAGGGCCTGGCGGTGCCCGAGGACTTCGAGCTGCCCGAGGGTTACCTGCGCCACTACCAGGCCACCGACGACGGCCAGCCGATCGAGGCGATCCTGATGTTCGCGCCGGAGGCCCGGTTCTACGATGCCAACGGCAACCTGATCGCCCTGCCGCCCGACGGCGTGGTGCCGCCCGAGCTGGCGCCCAGGGGCCTGCCACTGCGCTGGGTTCGTCCGAACAAGCCCTGATTTTCCCCAAGGAGTTGCCCGTGGCCATGGACCGGTCCTTCCTGCTTCGCGCGCGCCTGCCGCTGGCCCTGCTGCTCAGTGCGGCCGCGCTGTTCGTGCTCTCGCTCGGCGGTGCCGCCTGGTGGATCGGCCTGGTGGTGCTGGTGCCGTGGCTGCTGGCGCTGGATGCGCAGCCCGGCCTGCGCGGCGCGCTGTTGGCCGGCTGGGCGATGTCGGTGGCCTTCACCGCCGCGGTGCTGGGCTGGTTCGGCGCCGCGGTTGGCGATTACACCGGGCTGGGTCCGATGGCCGGTTTTGCCGCGTTGGCGCTCGCCGCGCCGCTGCTGCAGCCGCAGTGGATCGCCTATGCGCTCGTGCGCGAACTCGCCGGCCGCCGCCATGGCCCGGCCGTGCGCGCGCTGGCCGCCGCCGCCGCGTGGGTGGCCTGCGAGGCGCTGTGGCCCAAGCTGCTGGGCGACACCCTGGGCCACGGCCTGCTCGGCGCCACCTGGCTGCGCCAGGCGGCCGACCTGGGCGGCGCGCCGCTGCTGAGCTTCCTGCTGCTGCTGGTGAACGAGGGCATCGCGCTGGCGATCGCCCGGCGCCGCGGCGGGCTGCGCACCGTGGCCGGCACGCTGGCGCCGGTGGCGGTGCTGCTGGCGTTCTGGTCGGGCTACGGCGCCTGGCGCCTGGGCACCTTGCCAGGCCTGGCCGAAGACACGCCGATGCTGCGCGTGGCGCTGGTGCAGGCCAACCTGGGCGACTACGCCGCGCTGCGCGAGGAGCACGGCACCTATGGCGCGGTGCGGCACGTGCTCGACACCCACTACGCGCTGTCGTGGTCGGCCAAACGCGAACACGGCGCCGATGTGCTGCTGTGGCCCGAAACGGTTTATCCCACCACCTTCGGCAGCCCGCGCAGCGAAGACGGCGCCGCGCTCGACGCCGAGATCCAGGCCTTCGTGGACGCGATCGGCCTGCCGCTGGTGTTCGGCACCTACGACATCGACGAGGCCGGCGAGTACAACGCGGCCGTGTTCCTCGAACCGCGCACAGGTCGTCTTGCCACCTACCGCAAGACGCATCCGTTTCCGCTGACTGAACACGTGCCGGCCTGGCTGGACGGTCCGGTGCTGCGCCGCTGGCTTCCCTGGGCCGGCGGCTGGCAACCGGGCGACGGCGCGCGCGTGCTGCCCCTGCGCACCGCCGACGGCCGCCAGGTGGAGGTGGTGCCGCTGATCTGCCTGGACGATGTTCGTCCCGCGCTGGCCATCGACGGCGCGCGCCTGGGCGCGCAGGCCATCATCGGCCTGTCGAACGACGCCTGGTTCAGCCGCGACGGCCGCGGCGCGAAGCTGCACCTGGCGGTGGCGGCTTTCCGCAGCATCGAGACGCGGTTGCCGCAGCTGCGCGTGACCACCACCGGCCTGAGCGCGATCGTCGATCCCTCCGGCGAAGTGCTGGCCGCGACGCCGGCCAACGACCAGGCGGTGCTGACCGCACCGCTGCCGGTGCTGTCGCCGCCGCCTACACTGGCCGTGCGCTGGGGCGACTGGGTGGGCCGCGTGGCCGCGCTGGCGCTGGCGGCCTGGGCGCTGGCCCGGGCGCTGCAGGCCGGGGCGCGCCGGCCGGCGCGACGCCGCAGCGATGACCGCGTGCTGCTGCTGCTGACGCCTTCCACGCGCGTGGCCATCGGCGCGCTCCAGTCGGTCGCCGGCCTGGGCCTGGCGTGGCTGGCACTGGACATGGCGCTGCGCGTGGGCTGGCAGGTGGCCTCGCTGGGCCAGCTGCAGGTGTTCGCACTGGCGGTGCTGTTGCCGGCGGCGCTGGCCTGGGCGCTGCGCGTGGGGAGTGCCGCGCGCTGGCAGGTGCGGGGCGAGGCGCTGGTGCTGTCATCGCGGCGCGAACAGGTCGAGATCCCGCTGGCGTCGATTGCTGGTTTGCGGCCCTGGCGGCTGCCCTGGCCGGGCAGCGGCGTAGCCCTGCAGCTGGCGTCGGGCCAGGCCTGGCGCCAGCGGCTGCAGCTGGCCGACCCGGTGGCGCTGCTGGCGGCACTGGCCGCGGGCGGTTCGCCGGCCCGGCTGGACGGCCCGAAAGCCGCCGCCGACGCCCGCCGCGACCAGGTGCGTGCCAGCGGCAGCGCGCGCTGGCTCGACCAGCCCTGGCTCAAGTTCGGCCTGTTCCCGCTGCTGCCCGCGGCCATCGCCTTCCGCCTGCACCAGGTGATCACGTTCGGCAGTACCTTCGGCGAAGCCCAGGTGCACGGCTGGGCCGCCTGGTGGCTGGGCCTGGGCATCTGGTGGCTGTCGTGGATGCTGGGCCTGGCCCTGGTGGCCGCGGCGCTGCGGTTGCTGGCGGAAGCCGCCACGTTCGCGGCCCTGCGCTTGGCCCCGGCCCGCGCCGCCGCCCTGCGCAGCCGCGCCTTCACGCTGGCGCGGGCGATCTACTTCCTCGGCATCCCGGCGTGGCTGGGGTGGCGGCTGCTGGTGGGGTGAATGTCGCGCCGGGTCGGGACACCCCCGGCTGCTATAATTCCGAGTCTTTGCTCCAGTTCCGGAAAGCCGCCGCCATGTCCGCCATCCCCCACACCCTGGTCCCGCTCGACCGCGAGTACGACCTCGAATCCAAGTACACCCGCGAAGAGGGCCGGATCTACCTGTCCGGCGTGCAGGCGCTGGTGCGCCTGCCGCTGATGCAGCAGATGCGCGACCGCGCCGCCGGCATCAACACCGCCGGCTTCATCTCGGGCTACCGCGGCTCGCCGCTGGGTGGCTTCGACCTGGAGCTGTGGCGCGCGCGCAAGCACCTGCAGTCGAGCGCCATCGAGTTCATCCCGGGCCTCAACGAGGACCTGGGCGCGACCATGGTCTGGGGCAGCCAGCAGACCAACCTGTTCCAGGGCGCCAGGTACGACGGCGTGTTTTCCATGTGGTACGGCAAGGGCCCGGGCGTGGACCGCTGCGGCGACGTGTTCAAGCACGGCAACGCCGCCGGCACCTCGAAGCTGGGCGGCGTGCTGGCGCTGGCGGCCGACGACCACGCCTGCCGCTCGTCCACCCT
>CAZXTV010000009.1:0-17015 GCA_964643705.1 uncultured Arenimonas sp.
ATGTTCCGCCAGGAAGGCATCCCGGTACTGAGCACCACCCATACCTCGATCGAGGAAATCGCCGGCAAGGTGCTGGCCAAACTGGGCATCCACCGGCACATGTTCTGAACCCGCCCGGCGGGTCCTGGCGCTGGCCAGCTGCGTGCTAGCATCCGGCCATGTCCTTCGCCAAGCCTTATGCCAGGAACTTGCCGCACCTGGGCCGCTTCGAGTGGCTCATGGGGCTTTATGGCGAGAATTTCACCCGCCTGACCCGCATGTTCCAGCCCCAGGCCCTGGCCGAAGGCGCGTATCTTTCACGCGTTCCCGACGGCCTGGACCTGCGCGTGGAGGTGCTTGCACAGCACCCCTACACGGTCGAACTGCGATTGAGCTACCTGATGATCGACGCCCGCACCGGCGAACCCGATCCGTCTGCCTACGTGCGGTTGTACCGGGACGCCCGCCAGGCCGAGGCCACGCATTGTTACGTGGGCCGCCACTGGCAGGACGTGCTGGGGCTGCGCCCGAGCGTGCAGGCCCTGGTCGGCCATCGCCTGAGGATGAACGGTTTCCTCAACAAGTGGCTGGACTATCTTGAAGGGCAGGGACATGGACCACATTCCCTTTCCGCGGTGGATCCGAGCCCGGCAGAGAAAAAAAACGCCGCATGCGCTTGACGGACCCGCGGCTCATGTCTAAACTTCCGCTTCTTCCTTCGGTGGGGCTATAGCTCAGCTGGGAGAGCGCTACAATGGCATTGTAGAGGTCATCGGTTCGATCCCGATTAGCTCCACCACCGATTTAGTTAGAGCGAACGCTGTCCCCATCGTCTAGAGGCCTAGGACATTACCCTTTCACGGTAGCGACCGGGGTTCGAATCCCCGTGGGGACGCCATCTAGCGTCGTTTAAAAGCCCGGCTCCGGCCGGGCTTTTTCTTTGCCGCCGCTGCGGCCAGGATGTCATCGGGGAAACGCACCGGGGAGCGGCCGCGCATGCACAACCGATTTTTGGTCTCCGACTGGTCGGCCTTCGCACCGGGGTTGGAATGCCGCGGGCAATGGCTGGACTGGGCCGCCGCGCCGCGCCTGCCCGTGGGTGACCAGGTGCCGGCGCTGGCCGAGATGCCGGCCATGCAGCGCCGCCGGCTTGAACGGCTGGGACGCATGGCGCTGCAGGTGGCCTGGCAGCTGCAGCCGGAGCCCGAGCCCCAGGTGCCGGTGGTTTTTTCTTCCCGGCACGGCGACATCACCCGCACCTTCCAGATGCTGCGCGGCCTGGCCCGCGGCGAACCGCTTTCACCCACGCACTTCGGCTTGTCCACCCACAACGCCATGGTGGCCCAGTATTCGATCGCGCGCGGCCTGACGGGCAATTACCTGGCCACCGCCGGCGGCGTGGAATCGCCCGAGGCGGCCGTCACCGAGGCCCTGGGCCTGCTTGCAGACGGCGAGGAGTCGGTGGTGGTGGTGCATTGCGACGACCTCACGCCGCAGGACTACGCCTGCTATCGCGACGAACCCGAGGCACCGTATGCCTGGGCCTGGCGCCTGCGCCGGCCGGCAAAGGACGAGGCCGCGCTGTCGCTCGCGCCCGCGCAGGAGCCCCCCCAATCGCCGTGCTCGCCGTCGGTGCTGCCGCATGGCCTGGATGTCATGCGCTGGCTGCTGTCCGCCGATCCGTGCCTGGTCGCGCCCGTGTCGGGCCGCCGCTGGACCCGGGATGCCTGACCCGCTCAACCGCGCCTGGCGAGTGGTCGGCACCGCGGTGTCCTTCGCGGCCTTCGGGCTGGGCGGACTGCTGCTGGGCCTGCTGGTGTTCCCGCTGCTGCGGCTGTTCGCGCGTGACCCGGTGCGCCAGGGCGAAATCGCGAGGGCGATCATACGCCGCAGTTTTGCCGGGCACGTGGCGCTGATGCACCGGCTGGGCGTGCTCAGCTACGAAGTGCATGGCCTCGAACGCCTGGACCGGCGTGGCTTGCTGGTGCTGGCCAACCACCCGACGCTGATCGACGTGGTGTTCCTGGTGTCGCTGATCCCCCAGGCCGACTGCGTGGTCAAGGCGCGCCTGCTTGCCAACCCCTTCACCCGCTGGCCGGTGAAAGCCACCGGCTACATCTGCAACCACAGCGGCGCCGGCCTGGTCGAGGACTGCATCCGCACCGTGCATTCGGGCCGCAACCTGGTGATCTTCCCGGAAGGCACGCGTACCCCGCGCAGCGAGGCCCTGGGTCCCCTGCAGCGCGGCGCCGCGAACATCGCTGTCCGCGGCCGTATCGACGTCACGCCGGTGCTGGTGACCTGCCGGCCGCGCACCTTGGGCAAGGGTGAGAAATGGTATCGTGTGCCTTCACGGCGATTTCACGTCAGGATCGAGGTCTTGCCCGATTTCCCGGTGGCACCCTTCCTGGACGGAGCCGCGTCCGAAGCCCTCGCGGCCCGGCACCTGACTCAATCCCTGGACCAATTCTTCAAGACGGAGTTGTCGCGTGTCGGCGCTGCAAACTGAAATCAAGGAACTGATCATCGCCACCCTGTCCCTCGAGGACATCGGCCCCGACGACATCGACGCCACGGCGCCGCTGTTCAACGAAGGCCTGGGGCTGGATTCCATCGACGCGCTGGAACTGGGCCTGGCCCTGCAGAAGCGTTATGGCGTGACCCTCGCGGCCGACTCGGCCGAAACCCGCCAGCATTTCGCCAGCGTCGACGCGCTCTGCGCCTTCGTCGCCGCGAACCAGACGCAGTAAGGCCCCCGGGCCGAAGCAAGAGTTCCAGACCATGAACAAGGACCAGCTTTTCCAACGCATCGTCGGCATCCTGCACGACACCTTCGACATCGACCCGGCCAGGGTCACGCCGGCGTCGCGCCTGGGCGAAGACCTGGACATCGACAGCATCGACGCGGTGGACCTGATCGTGCAGCTCAAGCCCCTGCTGGGTGGCAACCTCAAGCCCGAGGCCTTCCGCTCGGTGCGTACCGTGCAGGACGTGGTCGACGCGTTGCACGCGATGATGCAGGCCGGCGACGGTTCCGCCGCGGTCGGCTGAAGATGCGCGCCGCGACCGGCCTGGCCTGGCTGGCGACCCTGATGTACCCGCTCGCCGTCTGGTTTGGCCTGGCCCATTGGCAGCCGCGCTGGGTCGCGCTGCTCCTGCTGCTTGTCGCCGGCCTGCGCGCCGCCGCCTCACCCGAGCCGGTCTGGCGCGTGGCGGCGGTCGGCGCGGGCCTGCTGGTGCTGGCCAGTTTCCTGGCCAACGACGGCCTGCCCCTCAAGCTTTATCCGGTGCTCGTGAACCTGGCGCTGCTGGGCGTGTTCGCCACCAGCCTGTGGCGGCCGCCGACCGTGATCGAACGACTGGCCCGCCTGCAGGAACCGCAGCTGCCGCCGGAAGCCATTCCCTATGTCACCCGGGTCACCCAGGTCTGGTGCGGGTTCTTCCTGGTCAACGGCGGCATCGCGCTGTGGACGGCGCTGGCGGCATCCGACGCCACCTGGGCGCTGTACAACGGCCTGATCGCCTACCTGCTGATCGGCGCCCTGGTCCTGGGTGAACGCCTGCTGCGGCCGCGCCATGGCCACTGACGCCCGGCTGCCGCTGGCCCGCATTTGCGACCCGGGCGCATTGCCCGGTGATCGGGAGATTTCGCCGGGATTGAAAGCCTCGGCCTGGCTCGCCCGCGTCGCCGCCTGGCGCCAGGTGCTGGCGGAATCGCCGCCGGGCGACGTGGCCGTATACGACGAGGACGCCAGCGAGTTCGCGGCGGCACTGTTCGGCGCCTGGCAGGCCGGACGCACGCCCTGGCTGCCGGGCGACGTGCTGCCTTCCACGCTCGAGCGCCTGGCCACGCAAACCCGCGTGCGCATCGGCGGGCTGCCCGACGCGCTTGCCGCGGGCGCATCCGGCGATCCCGGGGCCTTGTTGGCCCTGGACCCCAAGGCCTGCCGCCTGGTGTTGTACACCTCCGGGTCCACCGGCGAACCGAGCGCGATCGGCAAGAGCCTCGAACAGCTCGACCGGGAGGTGGACGCACTGGAAAGCGCCTTCGGCCAGCGCCTGGGCAAGGCGCAGGTGCAGGGCACCGTCTCGCACCAGCACATCTACGGCCTGCTGTTCCGGGTGCTGTGGCCGCTGTCGGCCGGGCGGGCATTCGCGCCGCGGCGGCTGGCCTTCAACGAGCAGCTGACGGCGCTGGGCGGACAGGCGGTGGCGCTGGTCGCCAGCCCGGCCCATCTCAAGCGGCTGCCGGCCAACCAGGACTGGTCGGGCCTGGCCGGCAGCCTGCGGGCGGTCTTTTCCTCGGGCGGACCGCTGCCGCCCGACGCAGCGCTGGACGTGCGCCGGCTGTGGGGCCAGGCCGCGATCGAAGTGTTCGGCAGCACCGAAACCGGCGGCGTCGCCTGGCGGGCGCCCGGCGGCGAGCAGGCGCCCTGGCAGGTCTTGCCCGGCGTGCAGTGGCGCATCGAACAGGGGCGCCTGCACCTGCGTTCGCCGCACCTGGGCCACGAGGACTGGCTGGCCACGCAGGACCGCGCCGAAGCCTCGCCGCTGGGTGGTTTTGTCCTGCTTGGTCGCGCCGACCGCATCGTCAAGATCGAAGAGCGGCGCATCTCGCTCGAGGCCATCGAAGCGGCGCTGCTGGATTCGCCCTGGGTTGCCGAGGCGCGGGTGGTGCCGCTGCCCGGGCACCGGATCCTGCTGGGCGCGGCCATCGTGCCGACGCCGGCGGGCCGGGCCGCGCTGGACGAAGAAGGGCGGGGCGCCTGGGTCAATCGCCTGCGCGAGGCGCTGTCGGGCCGCATCGATGCCATCGCCTGGCCGCGGCGCTGGCGTTTGCTCGACGCGCTGCCCGCCGACGCCCGCGGCAAGACGCCGCAGCGCGACCTGCTGGCCCTGTTCCGTCCGCACATGCCGGCACCGTCCTGGCAGGAACGAAGCACGGACCGCGTACGGCTGCAGCTGGACGTGGACCCGGGCCTGGCCGCTTTCGACGGCCATTTCCCGCAAGCCGCCATCCTGCCGGGCGTGGCGCTGCTGGACTGGGCGACCCGGCTGGGGCGGCAGGCCTTCCCGGCCGCCGGCGAATTCGCCGGCATGGACGCGGTGAAGTTCCAGCACCTGGTGCGTCCCGGCGACCGCCTCGACGTCGAGCTGACCTGGCAGGCCGCGAAGGGCCAGCTGGCCTTCCGCTTCAGCTCGGCGACCGGCGTGCATGCCAGCGGACGCATGCGCTTCCACGCGGGGCAGGGCGCATGAGCCCGGCATTTTCCCCGCTGGTGGTGGTGCCGGTTTTCGACCATCCCCAGGCCATCGAGGGCCTGGTCGACACCCTGCGCAGCCAGGGGGTTCCCTGCCTGCTGGTGGACGACGGCTCGGGCCCCGACTGCGCGACGTTGCTGGCCACCTTGGCCGGCAGGTTCCCGGGCGAGGTGTCGCTGCTTCGTCTGGACCGCAACCAGGGCAAGGGCGCGGCGGTGATGGCCGGCCTGCGCGAAGCCGGACGCCGGGGCCACAGCCACGCGCTGCAGATCGACGCCGATGGCCAGCACGACGCCCGCGACGTGCCGCGATTCCTGGCCATGGCGCGGGAAAGCCCGGACGCCGTGGTCAATGGCCGGCCGATCTACGATGACTCGGTGCCCAAGGCCAGGCTGTACGGCCGCTACGCCAGCCATGTCTGGGTCTGGATCAACACGCTGTCGCTGGCGATCCGCGATTCGATGTGCGGCTTCCGGGTGTATCCGCTGGCGCCGACCCTGGCGCTGCTCGATCGCGAACACGTTGGTGCGCGCATGGATTTCGACACCGAAATCCTGGTCCGCCTGTATTGGCAGGGCCTGGACGTGCGCGACTGCCCGACGCGGGTCACCTACCCCGAACACGGGGTGTCGCACTTCCGGATGCTGCGCGACAACGTGCGCATCACGGCCATGCACGCGCGCCTGTTCCTGGGCATGCTCTGGCGCCTGCCGCGGCTGCTGGCCCGCAAGGTGCGGCGCTGATGGCCGGGCGCCACTGGGCCGAGATCGGCGAATCCACCTTCGTCGGGGGCACCTGGCTGCTCTATGGCGTGCACCGTGCGTTCGGGCGCTGGCCATTCCTGGCCTGCCTGTATCCGGTGGTGCTGGCCTACTGGCTGGGCAGCCCGCTGGCGCGCCGCAGTTCACTGGAATACCTGCGCCACCTGCATGCGGCCGAACCCGGCGTGTTCACCCGGCCGCCCGGCTGGCGTGCCAGCCTGCGCCACTTCACGTGTTTCGCACAGACCCTGCTCGACAAGATGCTGGCGATCGGCGGCCGCTATCCGCGCGAACGCATTCGTTTCACCGGCTACCAGCCGATGATCGCCTCGGCCGGGGAAGGGCGCGGCGGCATCATCGTCACCGCGCACATGGGCTGCCTGGAGCTGATGCAGGTCGCGGCCACCTGGCGCGAGGGCCTGCGGGTGTCGATCCTGGTGCATACGGCGCACGCGCAGCGCTTCAACCAGATCCTGGACCGGATCAACCCCAAGGCCAGCGTGCGCCTGCTGCAGGTCAGCGACTTCTCGCCGGCCACCGCGATGATGCTGGCCGACCGGGTCGCCAACGGCGAGTTCATCGCGATCGCCGGCGACCGCGTGCCGGTGGCCGGCGACCGCATCGCCCGGGCGCGTTTCCTGGGCAGGACGGCCGATCTTCCCGCCGGCCCCTACCTGATGGCGGCCGTGCTGCGCTGCCCGGTTTGGCTGCTGTCCTGCCAGCACGAGGGCGAGCATTACCACGCCCACATCGAGCTGATGACCGAACGCGTGGCGCTGGCGCGCAGCGACCGCCAGGCCGGCCTGGATGAACACGCCGCCCGGTTCGCCGACTGGATGGCCTCGCGCCTGCGAGAATCCCCGTATGACTGGTTCAACTTCTATCCTTTCTGGGAACCCAGCCCCCATGCCAAGCGCCCCGACTGAACCGCGCCGCCTGACCATCGACGGCAGCCCGCTGCGGATCGAGGACGTCGCCGAGCTTGCGCGGGGCATGGCGGCTTGCAGCCTGTCCACCGAGCCGGGCTTCGAGGCCCGCATCAACCGCGGCGCCGAGTTCGTCGACCGCCTGATCGCCGAGGACGGCGCCGTGTACGGCGTCAGCACCGGATACGGCGATTCCTGCACGGTGGTGATCCCGCCGGCCCAGGTCGCCGAACTGCCGCACCGGCTCTACACCTACCACGGGGTCGGGATGGGGCGGTTCCTCGACCCCGAGGAAACCCGGGCCGTGCTGCTCGCGCGACTGGCGTCGCTGTCGCAGGGCATGTCCGGCGTCAGCCTGGGCCTGCTGCGCCAGCTGCAGGCGCTGCTCGAGCACGACATCCTGCCGCTGATCCCGGCCGAAGGTTCGGTCGGCGCCAGCGGCGACCTGACCCCGCTGTCCTACGTCGCAGCCGTCTTGTGCGGTGAACGCAATGCCTGCCACCGCGGCCGCATCCGCCCGGCGGCCGAGGCCCTGGCCGAACACGGCCTGGCGCCGCTGCGGCTGCGACCCAAGGAAGGGCTGGCGATCATGAACGGCACCGCCGTCATGACCGCGCTGGCCTGCCTGGCCTGGCGGCGCGCTGACTACCTGGGCCGCCTTGCCACGCGCATCACCGCCTTCAATGTGCTGGCCAGCGACGGCAATGCCCATCATTTCGACGAGGCCCTGTTCGCGGTCAAGCCGCATCCGGGCCAGCAGCGCGTCGCCGCGCGCCTTCGCCAGGACCTGGCCTCGGACCGTCCGCCGCGCAACGAACAGCGCATCCAGGACCGTTATTCGCTGCGCTGCGCCCCGCACGTGATCGGCGTGCTCGAAGACGCACTGCCCTGGCTTCGGGCCAATATCGAAAACGAACTCAACAGCGCCAACGACAACCCGATCATCGACGCCGCGCAGGAAATGGTGCTGCACGGCGGCCATTTCTACGGCGGCCACATCGCCTTCGCGATGGACTGCATGAAAAACGCCGTCGCCAACCTGGCCGACCTGCTGGACCGGCAGATGGCGCTGCTGGTGGACGCACGCTACAGCCACGGCCTGCCGGCCAACCTGTCGGCGGCCTCGGGCGATCGCGCCGCGCTCAACCATGGCCTCAAGGCGCTGCAGATCAGCGCCTCGGCCTGGACCGCCGAGGCCCTGAAGCTGACCATGCCGGCCTCGGTGTTCTCGCGCTCCACCGAATGCCACAACCAGGACAAGGTGAGCATGGGCACGATCGCCGCCCGCGACTGCCTGCGCGTGCTGGAACTGACCGAACAGGTGGCGGCGGCCCTGCTGGTGACGGCGCGCCAGGGCGTGGCGCTGAGGCGTGCGCTCGAGCGCGACACCGGCCTTTCCGCGGCCCCCGAAGCCATGCTGGTCGACCTGGGCCGGCGCGTGCCGCTGGTGGTGGAGGACCGTGCCCTCGACGGCGAGCTGCACCAGCTCGTGCAAGCCATCCGCGACCGCGCCTGGAGCCTGTATGAAGACTGAGTTCAGCGTCGAAGTGGCGCTCACCCCGGCCTTCCACGACATCGACCCGATGGAAGTGGTCTGGCACGGCCACTACGTCAAGTATTTCGAGCTGGCGCGCTGCGCGTTGCTGCAGTCCTTCGACTACGACTACCCGCAGATGCGCGCCTCCGGCTATGCCTGGCCCGTCGTCGACCTGCGCGCCAAGTACGTGCGGTCGGCGCGTTACGGCCAGTCGCTGGTGGTGCAGGCGACACTGGTGGAGTGGGAGAACCGGATCAAGGTCGACTACCAGGTCCGCGACGCCGACACCGGCGAGGTCCTGACCCGGGCCACCAGCATCCAGGTGGCCGTGGACATGGCCACCGGCGAGATGTGCTTCGCCTCGCCGGCGGTGCTGTTCGAACGCCTGGGGAAGGCAAAGTGATGCGCCGCGCACTGCCTGCCTTGCTCATGGCCGCCTGGCTTGTGCTGCTGCCCGCGGCGGCCTTGTCGGACGAGGGCCTGCCCGGGGTACGCGAGCGCCTGGAACAACCCGAAGTGCTGCGCGGCCGCTTCGAACAGGAAAAACACCTCCAGGGTTTCCGCAATCCGCTGCGATCAGGTGGCCGCATGCTGCTGGTGCGCAAGCGCGGCATCGCCTGGGACACCACCGAACCCTTCGCGTCCAGCGCGGTGCTGACGCGGGAAAAACTGACCAGCGAACTGCCCGACGGCAGCCGACAGACCCTGCTCGATGCCGCCGACGGCCCGGCGGCCGGTGCCACGGCGAGCCTGCTGATGGCCCTGGTGGCCGGCGACCTGGACGTGCTGGCCGAACGTTTCGACATTCAAGAAACCCTGCTCGACGACGGCGCCTGGCAGCTGGAGCTCCGGCCCCGCGAACCGGCGCTGCAGCGGGTATTCGCACGCTTCCAGCTGAGCGGCGACCGCCACGTGCGCGAAGTGCTGATCGAAGAGACCGGCGGAGACACCACGCGCGTGAGCCTGCTCGAGCTGTCGAGCGAACCGGCCCTGCCCAGCCCGGCCGAGGTGGCACGTTTTGACTGAAGCCGGCCGTCCGCGCGCCTGGGCCTGGCTGGCCCTGGCCTGGCTGGTCGCCGTGTCGGCGCTGGCCTGGCAGCAGGCCGGCTTCTGGCGCGAGGGCCGGCTCGACAGCGACGTGCTGGCCCTGCTGCCGGGCGCACACGAAGACCCGCGCCTGGCGCAGGCCAATGCCCGCCTGGCCGAGGGTGGAACCCGCCAGTTGGTCGTGCTGCTGGGCCACACGGACTGGCCCACGCTCAGGCGCGGAGCCGAAGCATTCAACGCCAGCCTGCGCGAGGATCCGCGCCTGGCACCGCTGCCCGACAACAGCGCCGCGGACGCCGCGATGTCGGCCTACGCGCCTTACCAGCGCGGACTGCTGACCCGCGAGCAGCGGCAGCTGCTGTCGGACACCGACCCGGCCACGCTGGGCCGGCAGGCGCTGGCACGACTGTTCACCCCGGGCTCGGCGCCGGGCTGGGCCGCCGATCCCCTCGGCCTGGACCTCGGCTGGTGGCAGGCGCGGGCAGGGCAGGGGCCGGTGCCCCGGGACGGCCTGCTGGCCATCGAAAAAGCGGACCGGCACTGGGTCGTGCAACGTTTCGAACATATCGGTTCGCCCTTCGCGCTCGACGGCGAGCGCCACCTGCAGTCGGCGCTCGAGAACGCCCATGCCGCCGCCGAAGCCGCCGCCGGCCAGCCGCTGCAGCGCCTGCAGGCCGGGGTTGCGCTGCATGCCGAAGCCGCGGCGGCGCAGGCCAGCCGGGAAGTCGCCACCATCGGCCTGGGCTCGCTGGCCGCCGTGCTGCTGCTGGTCTGGCTGGCGTTCCGCAGCCTGCGGCCGATCCTGCTGGTGGGTGTTTCGCTGGTGGTCGGTGTTGCCGCCGGCGTGGCCGTCACCGCCTGGTGCTTCGGGCAGGTGCACCTGCTCACGCTCGTATTCGGCGCCAGCCTGGTCGGCGTGGCCGAGGACTACGGCATCCATTATTTCGCCAGCCGCCAGCAGGACCAGTCGCCGCCGCGGCCGCTGATGCGGCGCCTGCTGCCGGCCCTGTCGCTGGCGCTGGCTACCAGCGTGCTGGCCTACCTGACGCTGGCGATCGCGCCGTTCCCCGGGCTGCGGCAGATGGCCGTGTTCTCTGCGGCCGGCCTGACGGCGGCGTTTCTCACCGTCGTGTTGTGGTTTCCTTTCCTCGACCGGCAGTCGCCGCGACCCAGCGCCTTCAGCCGGGCGGTGGCGGCCAGCCTGGCGCGCTGGCCGCGCTGGCCGCGCGGTCTGGCTGGCCTGGCGCTGGCGGCGTTGCTGGCGGCCGGCATCCTCGGCGGCCTGTCGCAGCTGCAGGTGCGCGATGACCTGCGCAGCCTGCAGGCCTCGCCGGTGGCCCTGGTGGACGGCGAACGCGACACCGCGCGGCTGCTGTCCCTGCCCAGCCCGGCGCAGTATTTCCTGGTGCAGGCGCAAACGCCGGAAGCCCTGCTGCGCGCCGAAGAAGCCCTGGTGGACCAGCTTGCCGCACTGCGCGAACAGGGCGTGCTGAGCGGCTGGCGCGCCGTGTCCGACTTCCTGCCTTCGCAGGCGCGCCAGTCGGACGACGCGGCGCTGCGCCAGGCCGCGGATACCGCCGCGCTGGCGCTGGCCTCGGAGATCCTGGAAGAAGACCTGGTGGCCGCGCCGGCGCCTGCGCAGACCCTGCAGCCGGACACCTGGCTGGCCGCGCCGGCGTCGCTGCCGCTGCGTCCGCTCTGGCTGGGTGAACAGGACGGCCGCTGGGCGACGGTGGTGCTGCTCGAAGGCCTGGCGCCGGACTCGATCCCGCCCCTGGCGGCGCTGGCGGTTGACTCGACGAGCACCCGCTGGGTGGACCGGACCGCGGCCTATTCGGACCTGCTGTCGCACTACCGGCGAATGATGGGCGGCCTGGTGTTCGCCGCCTACGCCGCCGTCGGCCTGGCCCTGGTGCTGCGCTTCCGCCGCCGCGCCTGGCGGGCCTTGCTGCCTACCGCGCTGGCCGGCGCAAGCAGCCTGGGCCTGCTGGGCTGGCTGGGCGTGCCGCTTGACCTGTTCGGCGTGCTCGCCCAGCTGCTGCTGCTGGGCTTTGGCATCGACTACGGCATCTTCCTGCTCGAACACGACGACGACCCCGCCAGCTGGCTGGCCGTGTCGCTGGGCGCGGCCAGCACCACGCTGGCCTTCGGCCTGCTGGCGCTGTCGGCCACCCCGGCCCTGCACAGCTTCGGCCTGAGCCTGCTGCTGGGCATCGGCCTGGTCTGGCTGCTTTCCCCTTGTTTCCGCATGCGCCGCGAAACCGGCGCATTGGCCCACTGAAAACGACCTGCGAGACTGAAGCAATGACTGCCCGCACCGAAACCACCCAGGTACTGATCGTCGGCGCCGGCCCGGCCGGTTCGGTCGCCGCCGCGCTGCTGCGCCAGCAGGGCCGGCAGGTGCTGATGCTGGAAAAGCAGCGTTTCCCGCGTTTTTCCATCGGCGAAAGCCTGCTGCCCCAGTCCATGGAATACCTGGAACAGGCCGGCATGCTGCGTGCCGTGGTCGAGGCCGGCTTCCAGCACAAGAACGGCGCCGCCTTCGCCCACGATGGCCGCCACACCACCTTCGACTTCCGGCAAAAATCCAGCCTCGGCTGGGGCACCACCTACCAGGTGCAGCGCGCCGATTTCGACCACGTGCTGGCGCGCGAAGCCGAACGTGCCGGCGCCGAACTGCGTTTTGAACACGAAGTGCTGGCCGTCGACGTCGCCGGCGACAAACCCCGCGTCAGCGTGCGTTCCCCGGAAGGCGAAACCTACGAGGTGGTCGCCGACTTCCTGCTCGACGCCAGCGGCTTCGCGCGCATCCTGCCGCGCCTGCTCGACCTCGAGCGCCCCTCGCGGTTCCCGGTGCGCGGCGCGATCTTCACCCATGTGCGCGACGGCATTGCTCCCGACGCGGCGGGCTTCGACCGCAACAAGATCCTGATCACCGTGCACCCGCGCCACCACGACGTGTGGTACTGGACGATCCCGTTCTCCAACGGCACCTGTTCGCTGGGTGTGGTCGCCGAACAGTCCTACCTGGCGAACTACCAAGGCAGCGAAACCGAGCGCCTGCAGGCCATCGTCGGCGAAGACCCCGGGCTGTCGACGCTGCTGGCCAACGCCCAGTGGCCGATGCCGGCGCGGCAGATCGTGGGTTATTCGGCCAACGTCGATTCGCTCTGGGGCCGCAACTACGCGCTGCTGGGCAACGCCGGCGAGTTCCTGGACCCGGTGTTTTCCTCGGGCGTCACCATCGCCTTCAAATCGGCCAGCCTGGCCGCCGGCTGCCTGGCGCGCCAGTTCGCCGGCGAAGAGGTGGACTGGGAAGCCCACTACGGCCGCCCCCTGCGCGCCGGCGTCGACACCTTCCGCACCTTCGTCGAAAGCTGGTACGCCGGCGGTTTCCAGAAGATCATCTTCCACGAAAACGCCAATCCCGCGATCCGCGAGATGATCTGCTCGATCCTCGCCGGCTACGCCTGGGACCTTTCCAATCCGTATGTCGCCGATTCCAAGCGGCGCCTGGGCGTGCTGGAACAGCTGTGCGCGGCCTGATTGCACTGCTGCTTGCCGTCGCGCTGGCGGCATGCGCCAGCCAGCGGCCGCGCGCACCGGCCAGCAGCATGCCGGCGCTGGGGCTGTCGCCCGCGGCGCTGGACGGCACGCTGGCGCTGGAACAGCGGCTGGTCTTCGAGCGCGGCGACCGCAGCGACACCGTCGACGCCCTGGTCGAAGCCGATGCCCGGGTCGTGCGCATCGTGCTGCACCGGCAGGGCCAGGTGATGCTGCGGCTTGCCTGGGATGGCAAGGTGCTGCAGCAAACGCGCGCGCCGCAGCTGCCGGCCGCGCTGTCCGCGCAACGCGTGCTCGACGACCTGCAGCTGGTGCACTGGCCCGTGCACGCCATCAATGCGGCATTGCCGCAAGGCTGGCAGCTGCGGGAAGAAAACGGTGCGCGGCTGCTGGCCCATCGCGACGAGGTGGTGGCGACCGTGCGCTGGACCGGTGAAAACCAGGCCCGGCTGGAAAACCTGCGCGAGGGCTATCGACTCGGCATCAGCTCGGTGCCGGCACGCCCATGAGCCAGGTATTCCTCAACGAGCTGGGCCTGGCCTGCGCACTGGGCGCCGACCTGGACACCGTGGCGGCGAACCTCTTCGCGGCCGATGCCCCCGGTGGCCTGGTCGACAGCGATTTCGCCAGCCCGGGCCGGGTCCTGGCCATCGGCCGGGTCCCGGGCGAACTGCCCGCGCTCGATGGGCTCGACGTGCCCCTGCGCGGCCGCAACAACGCCCTGCTGGAACTGGCGCTGGCGCCGATCCGTCCGGCCGTCGAACGCCTGGTCGCGCGCCATGGCGCCGCGCGCGTGGCGGTGGTGCTGGGCACCAGTACCTCGGGCGTGGGCGAAAGCGAGGCCGCGCACCGTGCCTTCCTCGCCGACGGACGCTGGCCCGATTCCTTCCACTACACCCAGCAGGAAATGGGCATGCCGGCGCGTTTCGTCGCCAGCCAGCTGGGCCTGACGGGCCCGGCCCACGTCATTTCGACGGCCTGTTCGTCCAGCGCCAAGGCCCTGGCCTCGGGCGCGCGCCTGCTCAAGGCTGGCCTGGCCGACGCCGTGGTCGCGGGCGGCGCCGATTCGCTGTGCGAGTTCACGGTGGCCGGTTTCAGTGCCCTGGGTTCGGTGTCGGCCGCGCGCTGCCAGCCGTTTTCGCGCCACCGCTGCGGCATCAACATCGGCGAAGGCGCGGCGCTGTTCGTGCTCAGTCGCGACGAAGGGCCGGTTCGCCTGTCGGGCTGGGGCGAGGGTTCCGACGCCCACCACATGTCGGCTCCCGAACCGGAAGGGGAGGGCCCGGAACGGGCGATCCGCGCAGCCCTGCAACGGGCCGGCCTGGAACCGGGCGACATCGACTACGTGAACCTGCACGGCACCGCCACGCCGCAGAACGACGCGATGGAAGCCCGGGTGATGTCGCGGGTGTTCGGCGCCGGTACGCCCTGCAGTTCCACCAAGCCGCTCACCGGCCACACGCTTGGCGCCGCCGGCGCCATCGAGGCAGCCATCGCCTGGATCACCCTGGCCCGGAACCCCGGGCGCCACCTGCCGCCGCACTGGTGGGACGGCGCCGTCGATCCCGGGCTGCCGCTGATCCACCTGGTAGCACCCGGCACCCGGGCACTGCATCCGCCGCGCCGGGTGCTCAGCCAATCCTTCGCTTTTGGCGGTTCCAACGCCGCGCTGGTGCTGGAGGTCGCATGAACGACGCCGTGCGCGCCGCCGTCGAACGCCTGGTGCCACACCGTGGCGGCATGCTGTGGCTCGAACGCATCGTCGCCTGCGACGACGAGGGCGCCGTCGCCGAAGCCGTGGTGCGCGACGACCATCCCTTCCTCGACGGTGGTGGCGTACCGGCCTGGGTGGGCATCGAGTACATGGCGCAGTGCATCGCCGCCTGGGCCGGTGGCCGGGCGCTGGCGCGCGGCAAACCGGTCAGCCCGGGCTTCCTGCTGGGCACGCGGCGCTACGACTGCCAGCGACCGATGCTGGCCATTGGCACCCGCCTGCGCGTCGAGGCGCGCCGCGAACTCATGGGCGACAACGGCCTGGGCCTGTTTGCCTGCCGCATCCTCGACGGCGACGAGCAGATCGCCGTCGCCAACGTCTCGGTCTTCGAGCCGCCCGACCCCGACGCCTACCTGGGAAACCGATCCGAATGAACGCCCGTACCGTCCTGATCACCGGCGCCAGCCGCGGCATTGGCCGCGCCATCGCCCTGCGCCTGGCACGCGACGGCTTCGACCTGGTCGTGCACTGCCGCAGCCGGCGCGAGCAGGCCGAGGAAGTCGCGACCATCGCGCGCGAACTGGGCCGCGAGGCCCGCGTGCTGTGTTTCGACGTCGCCGACCGCGCCGCCTGCGCGCAAGCGCTGGCGGCCGACATCGACGCCCACGGCGCCTACCACGGCGTCGTCTGCAACGCCGGCATCGCCCGCGACAACGCGTTCCCGGCCATGCCCGGCGAAGACTGGGACGCGGTGGTGCACACCAACCTCGACGCCTTCTACAACGTGCTGCAGCCGGTGGTCATGCCGATGGTGAGGCGCCGCAGGCCCGGACGCATCGTCACCCTGTCCTCGGTGTCGGGCATCGCCGGCAACCGCGGCCAGACCAATTACGGCGCCGCCAAGGCCGGCATCATCGGCGCCAGCAAGGCGCTGGCGCTGGAACTGGCCAAGCGCGAGATCACCGTCAACTGCGTGGCCCCGGGCCTGGTGGACACCGAGATGCTGGACCAGCATGTCATCGACGAAGCCCTGAAGCTGGTGCCCCTGCGGCGCCTGGGCAAGGTCGAGGAGGTCGCCGCCGTGGTGTCTTTCCTGATGTCCGACGATGCGTCCTACGTGACCCGCCAGGTGATCTCGGTGAACGGAGGCATGCTGTGAGCCGCGCCGCCGTCGATCGCCGCGTGGTCGTCACCGGCCGCGGCGCGATCAGCCCGCTGGGCCACGACTGGCCGACGGTGCTTGCCCATCTCAAGTCCGGCCGCAACGCCGTCCGGCGCTACGACGAGTGGGCCCGATATCGCGGGCTCAATACGCGCCTGGGCGTGCCCGCGGCCGACTTCGAACTGCCCGCGCACTACAACCGCAAGACCACCCGCAGCATGGGCCGGGTGGCGCTGCTGGCGACGCTGGCCAGCGAGCGGGCCCTTGCCGACGCCGGCCTGCTGGGCGACCCCTTGCTGCAGTCGGGCCAGGTCGGCATTTCCTATGGCAGCTCCGCGGGCACGCCGTCATCGATGAGTGACTTCGGCCGCATGCTGGCCGAGCTCAATACGCAGTACATCAACGCCACCACCTACATCAAGATGATGAGCCACACTGCGCCGGTGAACATGGGCGTGTTCTTCGGCATCACCGGCCGCATCATCACCACGTCCAGCGCCTGCACCTCGGGCAGCCAGGGCATCGGCTACGCCTACGAGGCCATCCGCGCCGGCAAACAGGTGGCCATGCTGGCCGGTGGCTCCGAGGAGCTGGACGTCACCGCCGCCACGGTGTTCGACACGCTCTTCGCCACCAGCAATGCCAATGACACGCCCGAACTGACGCCGCGTCCCTTCGACGCCGACCGCGATGGCCTGGTGGTGGGCGAGGGCGCGTGCACGCTGGTCCTGGAAGACCTCGAACACGCGCTGGCGCGCGGTGCCCGCATCCACGCCGAGATCGTGGGCTTCGGCACCAACAGCGACGGCCAGCACGTCACCCAGCCCAACGCCGCCACCATGGCAGGCGCGATGCGCCTGGCCCTGGAAGATGCCGGGATTGAGCCGGACGCCATCGGCTACGTGAACGCCCACGGCACCGCCACCGGCCACGGCGACATCGCCGAAACCACGGCCACGAATGACGTTTTCGGCGCGCGCATGCCGATCAGTTCGCTCAAGAGCTACACCGGCCACACCCTGGGTGCCTGCGGCGCGCTCGAGGCCTGGGTAACGCTGGAGAT
>CAZXTV010000009.1:17025-17796 GCA_964643705.1 uncultured Arenimonas sp.
GCGCGAGGGCTGGTTCCATCCCACCCTGAACCTGCGCAAGGTGGATCCGCTTTGCGGCGAGCTCGACTACATCACCGACCCGGGCGGCACCGGCGAAGGCCGCGTGCTGGACACCGACTACGCCATGAGCAACAACTTCGCCTTCGGCGGCATCAACACCTCGCTGGTGCTGCGCCGCTGGAAAGACTGACCAGGAGGCCTGGCTTCGAATGACGGCGACACCCATGGCTGACTGCCACGTCGAGCTGGCCGCGCTGGAGGCGATCGAGTCGCTGGCCACCGTCGGCCTCGACTGGCTGGTGGACGCCGAGCGCCAGCGACTGGAAACGATCACGGCGCCGCTGCGCCGGCGTCAGTTCCTGGCCGGCCACTGGCTGGTGCGTGACCTGGCTGCGCGTTGCCGTGGCGGTGCGGCCACCGACTGGCAGTTCGAAAGTGACGATCGCGGCCAACCGGCGCTGCGCCATCGGCACCTCCACCTGGCCGCATCGATCAGCCACAGCGGCCGCTTCGTCGCCGTGGCCGTGGCGAAGCAGCCGATCGGCCTGGACCTTGAATACCCCCGGCGACCGCGGGACCTGGGCGCACTGGCTGGTTTCACGTTTTCGCCGGAAGAGTGCCTGGCCCTGGAACAGATTCCGGTGGACCGGCAGGTCCGGCAGTTCCTGTCGACCTGGAGCCTGAAGGAAGCCTTCGGGAAACGTTGCGGCGACGGCCTGCAGCCGTCGCGCGCGCGGCGCATGCACGCTGGCGTATCCAGCACCGAAAGCG
>CAZXTV010000010.1:0-16910 GCA_964643705.1 uncultured Arenimonas sp.
TCGGCATGGGTGTTTTGCCGCTGGAGTTCCTGCCTGGCACCACCCGCAAGACCCTGGGCCTGGATGGCAGCGAAACCTACGACGTCACCGGCGAACGCACCCCGGGCGCGCAGCTCACCCTCTCCGTGGCCCGCCGTAACGGCACCCGCATCGAGGTGCCCGTCACCTGCCGCCTCGACACCGACGAAGAAGTCTCCATTTACGAAGCCGGCGGCGTGCTGCAGCGGTTTGCCCAGGATATCCTGGAGTCCACCCAGGCCGCCTGAATCGCCTGACGTCCAGGCGGGTCCTTGGCGGATTGCCGGGGTCCGCGGAGCGGCGTAAACTTCTATGGCAATCTTTGCCATAGGAGCCCGCCGTGGCCACCATGAACATCTCCCTGCCCGATGACCTCAAGGCCTTCGTCGATGCGCAGGTTGCCGAACATGCCTATGGCTCGAGCAGCGAGTACCTGCGCGAACTGATCCGTAAGCAGCGGGACGTCGAGAAGCTGCGGGGCCTGTTGATGGATGGGCTCAATTCGGGACCGCCGGTTCCGATGGAGGCTGATTTTTTCGACAAGTTGCGTGAAAAGGCCCGGACAAGGGTCAGGTGAGGGCGGTCAGATGGCAGCCGCTTGCGCTCGGGGACGTTGCCGAGGCGGCGGCGTGGTACGGGCTGCAGGGTGGCGCCGCGCTCGAAGTCGCCTTCGCCGACGCGCTCGAAGCGGCCATAACGCGCATTGCACGTAACCCGGGTATCGGGTCCGGCCGCTATGGCGAGCTGCTCCGGATGGAAGGCCTGCGCCATTGGCCGCTCAGGAAATTCCCGCACCTCGTTTTCTATTTTGATCGCGAGCCCTATCTGGATGTCTCGCGTGTCCTGCAGTCGCAGCGCGACGTCCCGGCCTGGATGGCAACACCACAGGAATCCCGATGAACCCCAGTCCCCAAATCCGCATCCCCGCCACCTACCTGCGCGGCGGCACCTCAAAAGGCGTGTTCTTCCGCCTCGAAGACCTGCCCGAAGCCGCGCGCGTGCCCGGCCCGGCGCGCGATGCGCTGCTGATGCGCGTCATCGGTTCGCCCGACCCCTACGGCAAACACACCGACGGCATGGGCGGCGCCACCAGCAGCACCAGCAAGTGCGTGATCATCAGCAAGGCCAGCCAGCCGGGCCACGACGTCGATTACCTCTACGGCCAGGTGTCCATCGACACCGCCTTCGTGGACTGGTCGGGGAACTGCGGCAACCTCAGCACCGCGGTCGGCCCGTTCGCCATCGCCAACGGTTTCATCGACAAGGCGCGCCTGCCTGAAAACGGCGTGTTCCCGGTCAAAGTCTGGCAGGCGAACATCGGCAAGACCATCATCTGCCACGTGCCCATCACGAACGGCGAGGTGCAGGAAACCGGCGACTTCGAGCTCGACGGCGTCACCTTCCCGGCCGCGGAACTCGTGCTCGAGTTCATGGACCCGGCCGACGACGGGGAAGACGGCGGCGCGCTGTTCCCGACCGGCAACCTGGTGGACATGCTCGACGTGCCCGGCGTCGGCAGCTTCGAAGCGACGATGATCAACTCCGGCATCCCGACCATCTTCGTGCGTGCGAAGGATATCGGTTACACCGGCACCGAGCTGCAGGACGCCATCAACGGCGACCCGGCCGCGCTGGCGCGTTTTGAAATCATCCGCGCCCACGGCGCCATGCGCATGGGGCTCATCGGCGACGTTTCCGAAGCCCCGAAACGCCAGCACACGCCCAAGATCGCCTTCGTCGCGCCGCCCGCCGACCACGTCTCCAGCAGCGGCAAGCACATCACTGCGGGCGAGATCGATCTGCTGGTGCGCGCGCTGTCCATGGGCAAGCTGCACCACGCCATGATGGGCACCTGCGCGGTCGCCATCGCTACGGCCGCGGCTGTCCCCGGAACCCTGGTCAATGAAGCCGCCGGCGGCGGCGTACGCACCGCCCTGCGTTTCGGCCACCCCAGCGGCACCCTGCGCGTCGGCGCCGAAGCCACGCAGGTGGACGGCCAGTGGCAGGTGCGCAAGGCCGTCATGAGCCGCAGCGCGCGCGTGCTGATGGAAGGAACTGTACGCGTTCCGGCCGCCTGATCAGCCCGCTGGCAACACCGCATGCAGGTAGAAGGCACAATTGCCAAGCGAATGGGCCACTACCAGGGGCAGCAAGCTGCCCGAATGGAAGCGCAGCCAGCCGTACGCAATTCCACCCACCAGGGGCGTCACCGCAGGCATCCAGTTGAAGGCAGGCACACCGTCCGAAACGGACAGGCCGTGCCAAAGCCCAAACACCAGCCCCGTCACCACCACGACCCGCCAGGGCGTGCCAGTTTCCCCGGCGTATCTGGCGGCTACGCCGAGCAGAAGTGCCGGCGCGATGCCGCGATAGACAAGCTCTTCAACCGCACCCGGCATCAGCACCTGGAACGCGAGGGTTTCTGCGCCCGGCGCGCCCGGCAGGAAGACGAAGCCCAGACTCGTGCTGATGCCCACCAGCAACGCCATCGCTATCCAGCTCGAGCGATGGTTGCGCTGGACACCTTGCAAGCCGAGCGACTGACGATCAAGCCGGAAAGCCGCGATCACGACGATCGCAAGCGCCAGGCTAGCCAGCTTGCCTTCCCAGTTCCAGCGCCCCGGCAGCAGGTTGGCGGCAGGCAGCCATTGCGTGAGCGCCGTTGCGAGATCGTCGAGCGTCAGGTAGGCCGTGAAGAGCAGACCCGCGCGCCAGGCCCAGGAAGGCCGGGGCCAGCGCAAGGCGAGGAAAAGCAGCCACGCAACGCCACCCAATAGTAGTGCGTTGATCAGGGCATCCATGGAGGGCCACCTAAAGGTCCCGGGATTGGTAGCTCCGAACTTTCAGGCGAAGGGGCGCGGCGCCGACAGTGGCATTGGTCATATCGGGTACCATTCCAGCTGAAATTCGTGGAGAAAACCATGTCCCTCAACGGAAAAACCATCGCCGTCACCGGTGCCTTCGGCAGCCTGGGCACCGCGGTCGTGAAAGCACTGCTCGAGCAGGGCGCCACGGTCGCCGCGATCGACCTGGCCGACGCGCCGCGCGAGCCCAGGGCCCTGGGCGCGGCGCACCTGCACGGCGGTATCGATCTGGCGGACAGCGCTGCCACCGACGCGGCCTTTGACGCCATCGCCAGCCAGCACGGCGGCCTGCATGGCCTGGTCAACATCGCCGGCGGGTTCGCCTGGGAAAAGGTGCAGGGCGGCTCGCTAGACACCTGGGACCGCATGTACCAGATGAACGTGCGCACGGCCGTGGCCGCCAGCCAGGCGGCGCTGCGCCACCTTCCCGACGGTGGCCGCATCGTCAACATCGGTGCCAACGGCGCGGTGAAGGCCGGCGCCGGCATGGGCGCCTACGGCGCTTCGAAGTCGGGTGTCGCGCGTTTCACCGAAGCGCTGGCCGAAGAAACCAAGGGCCGCGGCATCACCGTCAACGCGCTGCTGCCGAGCATCATCGACACGCCGGCCAACCGGGCCGACATGCCCGACGCCGACTTCAGCGCCTGGGTGCAGCCGGCCCAGCTGGCCGACGCCATCGTTTTCCTGCTGTCGGACAAGGCCAGCGCCATCACCGGCGCGCTGGTGCCGGTGGTCGGGCGGGTCTGAGTCCGCCCGACCACGTTTCGCCCGCTCATTCGGCGTCGAAGATCCAGCGGGCGTCTTCGGCGTCGCCTTCCTGCACGGTGACGCGGGTGGTGGCCGGATGGGTTTTCCCGGAAGGGGAGGTGTGCAGCGCGGTGACGTCGTTGCGCATCAGGTTCCAGCCATCTTTGAACTGCACGGCGTATTCGGTGACCATTTCGAATCCGTCGTTTTCCTCGCCGGTGTGGAAAGGCGTCACGCACCGGGCTTCGAGTTTTGCCGACTGGGTCACGTGCACGTACTGGAACCAGGCGCCCTGCGTCGCGCTTTTCTGCCCGTAGCTGGCGTTCCAGGCCACCACCTCCGGGGAATCGGCCAGGTGCAGGCCGCCCAGTTCCTCGTCGCCGGACTCGTCCGAGGCGATGAACAGCGATGTCGGCCAGAATTCGGGCGAAGCGGGCGAAACGATGGGTTCGCCGCTTTCCAGGCAGGACGGGAAGGTGGCGCCCAGGGTCTGTTCGGTGCTGGGCACGGACGGCCAGTCGAAGCGGACCGCGCCGTCGGGGGCCACCTGGCCCAGGCGCATCGGCCCCTCCGGCGTATGCGTGAAGACGTAGGCCTCGCCGTGGCTCCAGCCTTCGATCTTGTCGGCGGCGAACGCCGGCGGGACGGCCACGAGGGCGAGGACAAGCAGGGTCTTGCGCATGGCGACACTCCTTCGGGAAGGTGGCCGGAAGTCGGCCCACTCCTCCTGCTACGCCAGGCGGCGCCGCTGGCGGACATTCACGCGCCGGGAACGATCCCGGGCGGCCAGCAGGGATCTTCGCCGCTGCCAGCCAGCGGGTAGCGGCAAGCGACCAGGCCGGCGCTGCCGTCGGCGCCGATGCGCACCCAGGCGGCCTGGCGGAAACGGCGCGAAAGCTGGTCGAGGATGTCGTCGTCGCCGCCCAGCACCAGGAAACCCGGCTCGTTCCACGAACCGTCCTCGCTGCCGCCGTCCGAAGCCACGCGCATCAAACCCAGTGAATCGATGGCGGCGCGCAGGGCCTCGTTCGCCGCCGCGTTTTCCGCGGGAGGCTTTTCCTGGCCGAAGGGGTTTTCGCCAGTGACCAAGCCCCCGTGGCTGGCGCCGTGCCGCGCCATCAGGGCGGCCATGGCCGGGTTGGGCTGGCCGATGCGCAGGCTGATCACCTCGCCGTCGCCGTGCACGCGATATACCGCGTCGGCGAAACTTTGCATCATCGCGGCAGGGGGCGGATAACGCGGCGGATCCATGCTGGCGAGTTTACCCCTGTCGCTGGCCGGCCCGCTTTGCCTATGCTGTTTCCCTCCCATGCGAAGGCGACCCCGATGGCTTTCCCCGACACGCTGCGCGCAGCCCTGCTCAGGACGACGCTGCGGCTGCTGGTGAAGCCGGTGCTGAACCCGCGTTTTTCGCCGGCCTTCCAGCGCCGTTGGATGGGCGCGCTGTCGGGCATCGGCCGCCTGCCGCGTGGCCTGCGCAACACGCGGGGCACGCTGGGCGGCGTCAGCTGCGATACCTGGAGCGACCCGAGCGCGGCCGCCGTGCGCGAGGGCGCCGTGCTGTTCCTGCACGGCGGCGGTTACACCACCGGCTCACCGCGCACGCACCGTTGCCTGGCGGCGTGGCTGGCGCATGGCAGTGGCGTGCCGGTGCACGTGCTTGATTACCGGCTGGCACCCGAACATCCGTTCCCCGCCGCGCTGGACGATGCCCTGGCTGCCTACGATGAACTCGCCGCGCGCGGGCCGGTGGTACTGGCCGGCGATTCGGCCGGCGGCGGCCTGGCGCTGGCGCTTGCGCTAAAGGTGCGCGACACGAACCGCCCGGCACCCGCTGCCCTGGCGCTGATCGCACCGCTGGTGGACCTGCGCCCGGAATCGCCGCTGCAGCCGGTGCCCGGTGAAGCCCTGCTCAGCCCTGCGTGGGCGCATGCCAACGCTCGCAACTACGCCGGCGGGCAAACCGCCAACCCCCTGGTTTCGCCGCTGCTGGCCGACCTGCGCGGCCTACCGCCGGCCCTGGTGCAGTTCGGCAGTGACGACCTGCTGGCGCCGCAGGCCGAGGCCCTGCTCGAAGCGCTGGCGTCCGCAGGCGTCGATGCCCGCCGCGATTTCACGCCCGGGCGCTGGCACGTGTTCCAGCTGCATGCGGGCCAGCTGCCGTCGGCGGATGCGGCGGTGGCGCGGCTGGCGCAGTTCATCGCCCGACAATTTGATGCCTTGCCGGCGAAACCGGCGCCGCGCCGCCACCACACCCTAATCCTGGGTGCCGGCATGTCGGGCCTGTGTGCCGCCATCAACCTGCAGAAAGAGGGCCTGCACGACTTCGTGATGCTAGAACAGAGCGACGGCATCGGCGGCACCTGGTGGGACAACCGCTACCCGGGCGCGCAGGTGGACGTGCCGGCGCCGGCCTATGCGTTTTCGTTCGCGCCCAATCCGGCCTGGCGCCAGCGATTCGCCGATGCGCCCGAGATCCAGGCTTACCAGCAGGCGCTGGCGGAAAAACACGGCCTGTCCGCGCGCCTGCGCCTGGGCACGCGCCTGGCTGAGGCGCGTTTCGACGAAACCAGCGGAACCTGGCATTTCCGCACCGAAGGCGGCGAACGTTTCGAATCCCGGTTCTTCATCTGCAGCACCGGCCCGCTGAGCCAGCCGCGCTGGCCCGACATCCCGGGCCTGGATGATTTCCAGGGCGAACGCCTGCACAGCGCGCGCTGGGATCACGGCGTACCGCTGCAGGGCAAACGCGTGGGTGTCATCGGCACGGGCTCGACCGCCGTGCAGCTGATCCCGCCGGTGGCGGCGCAGGCGGCGCGACTCCACGTTTTCCAGCGCACCGCGAACTGGGTGCTGCCGCGGATGGAACGGCGCTATCGCTGGTTCGACCGCTGGCTGGCCCGGGTGCCGCCGGTCGCGGCCGGGGTTCGTCGCTTCTGGGTGGCTGTCCTGGAACTGGGCCGGCGCGGCTTCGAGGACGGCAGCCTCATGCGCCGGCTGATGCTGTGGCAGGCGCGCCGGCACCTGCAGGGACAGGTGGCCGACCCGGCCCTGCGCGCCGCCCTGGCGCCGGATTATCCGCTGGGCTGCAAACGCATCATCTATGCCAACGACTTCTATCCGACCTTCGCACAGGCCAAGGCCGAGCTGGTGACCGCCGGCATTGAACGTTTCACGGCCACGGGCATCCGCTGCAGCGACGGCAGCGAGCGCGAGCTCGACGTGCTGGTCTGCGCCACCGGTTTCGAAACCGTACACCTGTTGCAATCGGTGCAGATCACCGGGCGCGGCGGCCAGACCCTTGCGCAGGCTTGGCGGGACGGACCCGAGGCCTGGCACGGCATCAGCGTGGCCGGTTTCCCGAACCTGTTCCTGATGCTGGGGCCGAACACGGCCACCGGCCACACGTCGACCCTGCTTTTCATCGAGCCGGCCGTGCGCCACGCCATCGCCTGCATGCGCGCGGTCGAAACCGGCGGCCACCGCGCCATCGAAGTGCGCGAAGACGTGATGCGCGCCCACAACGGGCAGCTGCAGCAGCAGCTGTCCGGCTCGGTCTGGGCCCAGTGCCGCAGCTGGTACCGCATGGACAGCGGCAAGGTTGTCGCGATCTTCCCCGGCTACACGGCCCAATACGCCCGCGCCGTCGCACGTCCGGACCTGGGCGCCTACCGGCTGCACGGCGGATCCTGAGCGAACAGGGAGTTTTCGGACTTGCGCACCGGCGCCGGTTCCCGCATAAGGACCGGTCACATTCACGACGTCGGCACCGGATGATCCACATCGAAGGTATCACCCGCACCTATTCGGTGGAGGGTCAGCACATCCCGGCCCTGGCGGGCGTGGACCTGCATATCGGCCGCGGCGAACACGTCGCCATCACCGGTGCCTCGGGCTCGGGCAAATCCACCTTGCTCAACATCCTGGGCTGCCTGGACCAGCCCAGCGCCGGTCGTTACCGGCTTGAAGATGCCGACGTCTCGGCGCTCGACGACGACGCCCTGAGCGAACTGCGCAACCGCCGCATCGGCTTCGTGTTCCAGTCCTTCCACCTGCTGCCGCGGCTGACCGTGCTGGAAAACGTGCTGCTGCCGCTGCGTTATTGCCTCGAACCCGTGCCCGGGGTCGAAGACCACGCCCGCCACCTGCTCGACCGCGTCGGCCTGGCCGACCGCATGGCGCACCGCCCGCAGCAGCTCTCGGGCGGCCAGCAGCAGCGTGCCGCCGTGGCGCGTGCCCTGCTGCTGAAGCCTGCGCTGCTGCTGGCCGACGAACCCACCGGCAACCTCGACTCGAAGTCGGCGGCCGACGTGCTGGGCCTGTTCGACGAACTGCACCGCGGAGGCCAGACCCTGGTGCTGGTGACCCACGACCCCGACGTGGCCGAACGCGCGCCCCGACACGTGCGCCTGCGCGACGGCAAGGTGGACCATGATTCGGCGCGCTGAAGCCCTGGCACTGGCCATGAGCCTGGTCGCCGCCCCGGCGCTGGCCCAGGACGCCGCCGCGGCGGCCAGCCCGCCGCGCGCGGTGGTCATCACCGGCCAGGTGCGGGCGCCGGATGCGGAAATCATCTACGCACCCATGTCCGAAACCAGCCCGGTGACCCTGCGCTACCTGGCGCCGGAAGGCTCCGAAGTGAAGCCCGGCGACCCGCTGGTGCGGATCGACCCGGGCGGCGCGCTGTCGCAGCAGGAATCGCTCAAGGCGCAGATCGCCCAGGCCCACGCCCGCATCGACAAGGAGCTGGCCGAGCTGGCCGTGCGCGAAGTGGACGCCGAACTGGCCCTGGTGGACGCCGAAGCCGCCCTGGCCAAGGCCGAAGTAGACGCCGCCATCCCCGCCGACTACATCGCCCGCATCGACGCCGACCGCTACCAGGGCGAACGCGAGCGCGCACGCCGCGAACTGGTCCTGAAGAAGGAAGAACTCGACGCTGCCCGCACCGCCGTCGCCCGCCGCCGCACCGACGGCGAGCTGGAGATTTCCAAGCTCCAGACCGACCTCGACTACGCCAGCGCGGTGATCGCCATGGCCGAACAGCGCGCCGAAGGCACCGGCGTTGTCACCTTCTATTTCAACGCATGGACCGGCCAGCGCTACGAAGAAGGCAGCTCCACCAATTCGGGCCAGGCCATCGGCGAGCTGGTTCGCCCCGGCGCGCTCGGCGTGCGCGCGCATGCCCTGGAACCCGACCGCCGGGGCCTGAAGGTCGGCCAGCCGGTGCAGCTGCAGTTCGATGCCATCCGCGGCAAATCGCTGCCTGGCCGCGTCACGGCCATCGGCGGCACGCCACTGGCCAAGGCCGAGTGGGGCGGCGGCCGCTATTTCGTCATCGACATTTCGCTGCCTGAAGAACACGAACTGCCACTTCGCCCGGGCATGAGCGTGCGCGTCTCGGCCGTGCCCGGGCAGGCACCGGCCGCCGAAGGGACGGCACCATGAAGCGCGCGGGTTGCCTGCTGATGTTGCTGCTCTCGCCGCTCGCCGCGGCCGAAACCCTGCAGCTCGACGGTGAAATCGCGGCCCTCGACAGCGCCGGCGTCGCGCCGCCCACCGTGCGCGGGGTCTGGAATTTCCAGATCACCCAGCTGGCGACCGACGGCAGCACGCTCAAGGCCGGCCAGCCGGTGGTCACGTTCGACGGCAATGAATTGCAGCGTCGCCTGGTCGAAGCCCAGGGCCAGCTGAAGCAAAAACAAAGCGAACAGGCCAAGCTGCTGCTCGACCTGGCCGAGCGCGAACGCACCGACCGCCTGGCCACCGCCGAACAGGACGCCAACCTGCAAAAGGCCGAGCGCAAGGCCGAACAGCCCGCGGACCTCATCCGCTCGGTCGACTACCGCAAGCTGGTGATCGAGCGTGAGCAGGCCGCACGCCGGCAGACGCTGATGCAGCGCAAGGAAGTGCTGGCCCAGCGCCTGCGCGCCGCCGAACGCACCCTGCTGGCGTCCGACGTCGCCCGCGCCCAGTCCGATGTCGATGAACTCACCCGCGCCCTGTCCTCGCTGGCGGTGCCGGCACCGCGCGACGGCGTGGTGGTGGTCAAGTCCAACTGGCGCGGAGAACGCTACGAAATCGGCAGCCAGGTTTTCATGGGCCAGTCGGTGGCGGAAATGCCCGACCCGGGCACCCTGGTCGTGCGCGCCACCGTCGCCGAACGCGACATGCTGCGCCTGGCCGAGGGCGCGCCGGCCCGCATCCGCCTGCAGGGCGGCGCCGGCCAGCGCCTTCAGGGCAAGGTGGCGGAAATGGGCCGCGCGGTGCGCAGCAAGTCGCGGCAGTCGCCGGTACCGGTGCTGGACGTACTGGTGCACCTGGTCGGTGACACCACGGACCTCAAGTCGGGCATGCCAGTGGTGGTTGAAGTGGACGTTCCCGATGTTGGCAACGAGGTGGCGCCATGAGGCGCGTGTTGTTTGCCATGGTGGGCTCGCTGGTCCTGGCTGCCTGCGGCGACGCGGCACCGCCGGGCCGCGCCACCGAAACCGTGGCACAGGCGCCTGCGGAATTCTGGGTGCGTGCCCAGGGCGAGCTCAAGGCCGCCAAGGCCACGCCGCTGCGCGTGCCCGGCACCAACTGGGCGCGTCGGCAGCTTGTGTGGGTGTTGCCCGACGGCAGCCCGGTGAAAGCCGGCGACGTGGTCGCACGCTTCGAGGCGCCGCAGTCGAAGCTGCAGCTCGACAAGGCCCTGATCGACCTGCAGCGCAACGCACTGGCGCGCGCGGGCAAGGAGTCCGAGCTCGACGTCGGCCTGGGCCGCGTGGACGTCGAACTGGCCCAGGCCGAATCGGCCCTGGCCATCGCCCGCCGCTACGCACGCGCCGATTTCGCGGCCATCGCCCGCAACACCATCCTCGACGCCGTGCAGGACGAACAGTTCCTGGGCGAAAAAACCGGCGTGCTGCGCTGGCGCCAGGACCAGTCCAGCCAGCGCGGCGCCGCCGAACTCAACGTGCTGGGCGTGCAGCGCGGCAGCCTGCAGGCCGACGTGGACACCAAGCGCGAAGACCTGTCGGCGCTGGAACTGCGCGCCGCCCACGACGGCATCTTCATGCTGGTGCAGGGCTGGAGCGGGGAGCCGCCGCGCGTGGGCGAGCAGCTATGGGCCAGCGGCGAATTCGCCACCCTGCCGGACGTGGAAACGCTGGAAGTCGAACTGCTGCTGCCGCAGCAGGAAGCCCAGGGGTTGGCCCTGGGCCAGAAGGTGGAGCTGGCGCCGCTGGGTCACCCTGCCCAGCAAACCCTGGGCGAGATCACCTGGATCGCCAGCGCGCCGCGGGCGGTAAGCCGGCAAAACCCGGCCAAGTACGTTTCGGCCAAGGCCAGCGTGCCGGCCGAAGCCGCCCGCGAACATGCCTGGGTGCCGGGCCAGGCCTTCACTGCGCGCATCATCCTGCTGGTGGCCGACGACGCGATCACCGTGCCCAACGTGGCGCTGTCGGGCAATGGTGAACAGGCCGAGGTGAACGTGCTCGAAGGCGGCGAACCCCGCGTGCGTCCGGTGGTGGTCGGCGTCCGCGGCCCCTCGCGCACGCAGGTGCTCGAAGGCCTGGCCGTCGGCGACCGGGTACTGCTTGCCGCCGACGCCGCGACACCAGACACCGGGGCCACGCCGTGATCCGCTGGCACCACCTCAACGACCGCCTGGCCTGGCGCGAGGCCTTCGAAGAACTGGGTCGGCGCAAACTGCGCACGGGTCTCACCTTGCTCGGCCTGGTCTTCGGTGTCGGCTCGATCGTCGCCATGCAGGCCGTGGGCGAGGGCAGCCGGCGCGAAGCCCTGCGCCTGGTCGAAGGCCTGGGCCTGACCAACCTGGTGGTGGAAGCCAAGAGCTTCGACGAAACCACCCTGCGCGAACAGCGCGCGCGCAGCCTGGGCCTGACCCGCGCCGACGCCCAGGCCGCGCTCGACGTGGTGCCCGGCGCCATCGCCATGGCCACCGAAAAACGCCTGCGCACCGATTCGGTGGCCAGCGACCACGCCAGTTCCGATGCCCAGGCCAGCGCCATTTCGCCCAGCTTCTTCGAGCTCGGTTCGCTGCGCATCGGCGAAGGCCGCGCGCTGAATGACCAAGACGATGCCGCGCTCGCCGCCGTGGCCGTGCTCGGCCACCAGGCCGCGCGCAGCCTGTTCCCGCAGGGCGACGCCGTTGGCCAGTACGTCAAGGTCAACCACGCCTGGCTGGAAGTGGTGGGCGTGCTGGCCGACCGCGACCTCAGCGCCGACCGTTTCCAGGGCGTGCCGCTGGGCCTGGAAAGCAACCGCGTGTTCGTGCCCCTGGCCAGCGGCCTGGCGCGTTTCCGCCTGCAGCCGATGGAAGACGAAGTCGACCGCCTGCTGGTGCGCGTTGATGCCCCCGAACGCATCGACCAGGGCGCCCGGGTGTTGGCGGCGCTGCTGGAACAGCGCCACGCCGGCGCCGACGACTACAGCCTGGTCATCCCGGCGCAGCTGTTCGCGCAGCACCAGCAGACCCAGCGCATCTTCCGGGTGGTGATGAGCGCCATCGCCGGCGTCAGCCTGCTGGTGGGCGGCATCGGCATCATGAACATCATGCTGGCGAACGTGCTTGAACGCCGGCGCGAAGTTGGTTTGCTGCGGGCCCTGGGCGCGCGCAAGGCCGACGTGGTGGCGCAGTTCCTGCGCGAAGCGGCCGTGATCTGCGTCGCCGGCGCGCTGCTGGGCGTGGCCTTCGGCATCGCGCTGGCCTACGGCATCGCCACGCTGGCGGGCTGGGGCGTGGCCTGGGCACCGGTGCCCATCGTGGTGGCCGTGCTGCTGTGCACGGGCGTGGGCCTGGCCTTTGGCGTGTACCCGGCCAAGCAGGCCGCTGAGCTGGACCCGATCGCGTCGCTGCGCACGGAATAGGCGCGCCGCCTGGCACGGCTTCAGTCCGCGCTTGCCTCGACCCGGTTGCGACCGTTCTGCTTGGCTGCATACATGGCCACGTCGGCGCGCTTGATGGTGTCGCGGCCCAGTTCCCCCTTTCGGTGCGCGGCAATGCCGAAGCTCGCCGTGATGGTGCCGTAGTCGCGGACCACCAGGGATTCGATGGAGCTTCGCAGGCGTTCGGCCAGCCGGCCCGCCCCTTCCAGGCCCGTATCGGCGGCCAGCACGATGAACTCCTCGCCGCCCCAGCGACTGACGTGGTCGGTATCGCGCAGCTGGGAAGAGACGGCGCGGGAAACCTGCACCAGCACCTCGTCGCCGGCGTCGTGGCCATGGGTGTCGTTGAGGCGCTTGAAGTGGTCGAGGTCGAACATCACCAGCGCGCAGGGCCGGTTGTAGCGCTCGGCCACCGACACTTCGTGGCCGATGGCTTCCTCCATGCGGTAGCGATTCCACAGCCCGGTCAGGTGGTCGCTGCTGGCCAGGTGTTCAAGCCGCTTGTTGAGCCGGCCAATTTCGCCGGCGGCGATCAGCACCGCCAGGTCGTTGGCCAGGTCGGCGGCGGAGCGTTGTTCCACCGCTGCCCAGGGAATGCTTTGCCCGCGCACCGTTTCTTCCCAGGACGTGAAACTGCGGCGCGGCGACAGCTTGCCGCTCTCGCGGTCGACGACCTTCTCGGGTTTGCCCGCCCAGATCCGCGATTCGGCCTTCTCGGGGCGGAAGAACAGCAGCCAGGCGGGTCGCGGATGGTGTATCGGCAGGGGCACGGCAAGCAGGCCGGCGGCCACCGCCGGGTTGCACAATTCCGCCACGCCGGTCGTGCCCAACTCGCGCGATGACCAGGCCAGCTCGCCGGCGTGATGCTGGCCCAGCCAGTCGACGATGGCGTGCACCGAAGCCATTTCCGGCGTGTCGCCGACGCTGGCCGTGCGTTCCCCCGCCACCAGCACGGCGCCCCCGGCCTGGAACAGCTTCAGCCAGGCCGGTCCATGCCGCTCGACGATGTGGCCGGGGTCGGCGAACTCGCCCTGTTCGTCGACCAGGATGTCGCGGCTGTCGTTGGCGCGATGCACCAGCATGGCTTCCTCGCGCGCCTGGATCAGCTCGAGCTGGATGCTGGCCGTTTGCACCAGCGCCGCCAGGGCATCGCGCAGGGCCGGCGACAGCACGTTGGGCCGGGTGCAATGGCAGGCCAGCAGGCCCCAGAGGCGGCCTTCCAGGTGCAGGGCGATCGACATCGAGGCGACCACGCCCATGTTGGCCAGGTAGCGCACATGGATGGGCGCGACGGCCCGCAGCATGCCCGGCGACAGGTCGAGCGGGGATTCATCAACGCGCACGCTGGCCGTCACCAGCGGCACGGCGGCCGCGGTGGCATCGGGAATATCGCGCACGCGCATCACATGGTAGATGTGCCGCACCTGGGCGGGGATGTCGCTGGCGGGGAAGTGGTGGCCCGCGTAGCTGGTTGCCCCTTCGGCCAGCGATTCGGCGACGACGCTGCCGTTCCAGTCCTCGTCGAAACGATAGACCATCACGCGTTCGTAGCTGGCCAGGTCGCGCACCAGCCTGGCCAGGGCATCGAGCAAGCCGTCGCGGCTGGCATGGCGCGAAAGCGTGGATTGCCATTCGGCCAAGGCGCCGAACAGGAAACGTTCGGGGTGGCCCGAAATCGGCTCGATTTCAACCACGACGCGCGAACCGCTGCGATAGGGCAGCAGGCGGAAGCGCCGCGACTGGCCGCGGATGCGCAGCGAGATCACCAGTGCGCCATGCCGGTGCGCGGCGCCCAGCTGCCGGCGGATCTGGTCCATCCAGCGGGTCGTGAAAAGTTGTTCCGGCGTCATCGCCAGCGCAGCGGCCACCGCGATGCCCAGCACCTGCTCAAGATTGCCGCTGACCTGGTCCACCCGGCTCATCTGTTCGTCCATCGCGACCAGGGCGCCGTGCGGTTGGATGGCGCCCGGGATGTGCACGGGTTCCTTGCTGCAGGCGGCCAGGGCCGCTTCCAGCTCCGGGGACTCGCCAGGCGACGCATCGTTGCCCGGCGCGCGGGCAGGTGCCGGGCCCGCAGGCAGGGCATCGAGCCCGGCCGAATACGCCGCGAATGCCGCACGCGCGCTCGCCAGGGCCAGTTCCAGGTCCTCGTTCGAGGCCAGTGCCTGGTCGCGTTTGGCGACCAGCGCCGCCTGCTCCTCCGCCGCCACCTCGTCCCCGAAGAAGCGGCAGGGCAGGTCTTCGCCCAGGACCGAACGCAGGCGCCGCGCAATCACCGCGCTGCCCATTCGCGAGCCTTCCAGCACGTAGACCCGGCCCCACCAGGCGGCCCGGGATTCGCCCGGGTCGGGTGCAGGAACCGGGACGGGGGGCACGCGGCCACCCAGGGCAAGCAAATCGGCTTCAAGCAGTCCCAGGCGCGGCGACAGCCCCAGCCCGGTGGCGGAATGATGCGGACTGTCGAGCACCTGCCGCTCCAGCCACGCGTGCGGCAGCACCATGGCCACCAGCGACTGCACGTACAACTCGCGCGTCAGCCCGCCGGCCAGCAGCTGTTGCATCAGGGGGTGGTGGTCGAGCGCATGGTGGGCCGCTGCCGTCCCGCGACGCAGGGTCTGGGCGACCCGGCTCGCTTCGTTCGTGATCGGCACTGGCGGACTCCTGCAGCACGGCGGCGGCTTCAGGGCGCTGGATGTCCCGCCCGGCCGCCCCAGTAGGCGCCCGGGCGGCTGTACCCGGCCTAAGCCCGAGCCGGCAGCTGGCAGGCGGTTTCGCCGCTGCCCGGTCAGAAGCGTCCGGTCAGCTCCAGGCCCCAGGTGCGCGGCGCGCCGACGATGAAGGTGGGCAGGCCGAAGTTCTGGCCGGTGTTGCCACCGTCGATCAGGTAGGCCTTGTCGGTGGCGTTCTTCACGAACGCGGCGATCTCCCAGGCGCCGCCGCCGAAGATGACGCCCGCGCGTACGTCGACCAAGGCGTAACCCGCCTGCTCGATGCCCGGCTGGTTCTGGTCCTCGAAGTAAACCTGCGAGCGCCAGTTCCAGCTCGGCCGCAGGTAGCCGACCTTGCCGTCGCCCACGCTGAACTGCCAGTCCAGGCCGGCCGCGGCGGAGTGTTCCGGGGTCAGGCGGAAGCGGTTGCCCGCCAGGGTCTGCTGGTTGCCGCTGTCGTCGCGCTCGTCGAACGAGGCATCGATGTAGCCGTAGTTGAAGAAGGCGCGCAGGCCGTCGGTGGCCCGCAGGATCATCGACACTTCCGCGCCAGTGGCGCTGGCGTTGCCACCGTTGGCCGTGATCGTGCCCAGGCCGTTGGGGTTGAGCACCTGGGCCTGGAAGTCGGTGTAGTCGTAGGCAAAAACCGCGACGTCGTAGGCCAGGGCATCGAAGAAGGCGGTGCCCTTGAGACCCAGTTCATAGCTGGTGACGGTTTCCGCCGGCACGAAGCTGGGGCTGCCGTCGCCACCCACGGGGAACTCGATGACGTCCGGGCGACGCCCGCGCGAGACGCTGACGTAGGCGTTGATCGTGTCCGTCAACAGGTAGCTGGCCACGGCGCGGCCGACGGCCGAACTGTAGCTGTCCTGGGCCGCCACGCGGGACACCGGCTGGAACAGCATGTTCGGGAAGGCCAGGGTGGTCGGCGCGGCCGGCAGCACCTGGCCCAGCGGGCTGAAGCTGCCGTAGTTGAGCGCCTCGTAACCGGAGCGGATGTCTTCGCGGGTGCCGCGCAGGCCAAAGGTCAGCTCCAGCCGGTCGTTCACCGTCCAGGTGCCGTCGGCGAACAGGTCCCAGGCCTGGACTTCGCCGAAGTTGGTGTACTCCTCGCCGTAGGTGGCACTGAGCGGCAGCGGCATGCCCAGCGGGATGCCCGGAATGCCCAGGGCCGGGAAGAACCCGTAGCCAAGGAAGGGCGAAAGATCGGGGTTGAGCGGGCTGACGATGGGCAGCTGGATCAGCCCGCCGGTGGCCGCGCCCACGCCAGCGCTTAGCGCCGGCGACAACAGGGCGGCGAGCTGGCGCTCGTCGGTGCGGAAGGGCACGCGCTGGAAGCCGTCTTCTTCGTAGTAGCTGAAGCCGGCGAAACCGCGGAAGGCGCCGCCACCGTCGTAGTTGAAGCGGAATTCCTGGCTGAACTGGTCGCCCTCGACATCCTCGGCGAACTCGAGCGCATTGAGCTGCGAACCGTCGGCATCGAACTCTTCAAGCGAGGTGAACTTGCGCCAGCCGGTGATGGTGGACAGGCTCCAGGACTCGTTGATGCGGAACTCGCCCAGCATCGTCAGTCCATTGACCGAACGGTCCAGGCCCAGCTGCTCGCCGCGGTTGAGGTCGGCGGTGTAATCGAACAGGTCGGTGCTGCCCGCGCGCGTCGGCAGCACGGGGGTGCGGAAGGCGG
>CAZXTV010000011.1:0-10092 GCA_964643705.1 uncultured Arenimonas sp.
GCCGCCTGCTGCTGTCCAAGCCCGACATGCTGCTGCTCGACGAACCCACCAACCATCTCGACGCCGAGTCGGTGGAATGGCTGGAACAGTTCCTGGCCCGCTACCCGGGCACCGTGGTGGCGGTCACCCATGACCGCTATTTCCTGGACAACGCCGCCGAGTGGATCCTGGAACTCGACCGCGGCCGCGGCATTCCCTGGAAGGGCAACTACAGCGAATGGCTGCAGCAGAAGTCCGACCGCCTCAAGCAGGAAGAGTCGCAGGAAAAGGCCCGCCAGAAGGCGCTGCAGCGCGAGCTTGAATGGTCGCGCCAGAACGCCAAGGGCGGCCGCAGCAAGGGCAAGGCGCGCCTGTCGCGCCTGGAAGAACTGCAGTCGGTGGACTACCAGCGCCGCAACGAGACCAACGAAATCTTCATCCCGCCGGGCGAGCGCCTGGGCAACAACGTGATCGAGTTCAAGAACGTCTCCAAGAGCTACGGCGACCGGCTGTTGTTCGAAAACCTTAATTTCACGGTGCCGGGCGGCGCGATCATCGGCATCATCGGCCCCAACGGCGCCGGCAAGTCGACGCTGTTCCGCATGCTTGCCGGCCAGGAAAAGCCCGACAAGGGCGAGGTCAACATCGGCCCGACGGTGAAGCTGGCCTACGTGGACCAGTCGCGCGATTCACTCGATGCCGACAAGAACGTGTGGCAGGCGGTGTCGGGCGGTTCGGACATCCTCACCATCAACGGTGTCGAGATCCAGTCGCGCGCCTACATCGGCCGCTTCAACTTCAAGGGCCAGGACCAGCAGAAGCTGGTGGGCACGCTGTCGGGCGGTGAACGCGGCCGCCTGCACATGGCGTCCACCCTGCTGCAGGGCGGCAACGTGCTGCTGCTCGACGAACCGTCCAACGACCTGGACATCGAAACCCTGCGTGCGCTGGAAGACGCGCTGCTGGAATTCCCGGGCTGCGCGCTGGTCATTTCGCATGACCGCTGGTTCCTCGACCGCATCGCGACGCACATCCTGGCCTTCGAAGGCGATTCGCACGTGGAGTTCTACCAGGGCAACTACCGCGAATACGAAGAAGACAAGCGCCGCCGCCTCGGCGACGAAGCCGCCGGCCCGCACCGCCTGCGCTTCAAGGCCCTCAAATAAGCTTTTGTGGGAGGGACTTCAGTCCCGAATGGCAATCCCGGAAACGGCGCGCACCCCGCGCCGTTTTCTTTTTGCCTGGCCGACACGCGGTGAACCCACCCCTGCCCGCGAAAAAGCCATACCCGTACGCCAGGATAAACGCCCCGAGGGCCGGCCCGAGGTCGCGTTCTCGATAGCGCGGGCCTGTTGTTCGGCTACTTGATTGCCTGGCTCTGGCGAAAGAAAGCTTGAGACCGGGGCAGCAACGCGCCTGGACAAGTATCAGAACGAGAACCGCATGCCCACGTTCCAGGTGGTGATCTTGCCGAACTCGTAGCCGGTGACCAACGCGATGTTGGGGCGGAATTGCCAGCGGCCGTTCAGGCCGACCAGGACGTCGGAGTCGAAGGCGTCGGAGCCCCCGGTAGCGACCCCGCCGACCGAGGTGTAGCGCACGTGGCCCTGCAGCTGGATCGCTGGCGTCGCTGCCCAGATCATGCCGACCTCGCCGCCGACACCGTTTTCGTCGGCGTCGGCGTCAAGATTGAAACCGGATACCTGCACGTCCCTGAACTCGAGGCTGTCGAAGCTGAGCCGGCCGTAGAAGGCCGTCGTGTCCGAGTACGGGTACGCATAACCGACACCGATGCGCCAGCGCACCGCGTCGAAGTCACCGCTGACGGTGTCGATGCCATCGCTGACCTCGAGTTCCTGGCCGACCAACGCATACTCGCCGAACAGGTGCATGTTCTCCGCGAACTGCCACGCGCCGCCGATGAAGCCGCCGCCGCCGGCATCGGTCTCGAGCTCGAACGGGCCACCGTTGCCCGTCAACGTCCCGGACGTCTCGACGTCGTTGACGAAGCCGGCGACGATGCCGCCCTCGAGGTAATTGAAGCTGACATCCTGTGCGCCCGCCGCCGCCGGCGCGCCCAGCGCGGCCGCCACGGCAAGTGCGATCATCCTGTGAAACGTGAACATACGAACACCCCTGTCTGGGAGCTGGCAACGACTGCCGGCCATCACGGCCGGGACTGTGTGAGTCGACCGGCAAGCGGTCTCCCATGCTGCGGAAGGCTAATCAGGCGCCTGTAGTGGTCCTGTGATTTCGGGGCGGGCTCCGGCTGCTGCCGGGGCGCACCCTGCCCACCAGGGGCGCCTAGTTGTTGCCGCCGTCCAGGGCGGCGTCCTGCGGGGGGCCGGCTTCGCCGGCGGGGCCAACTTCGCAGCCGCCGCAGATGCGCATCGCGGCGCGGTTGTCGCGCAGTTCGCTGACGAAGCCCGCGCGGGCGGCGCCCGACAGCACCTGGTTGTAGGTCTGCTCGCGCAGGTTGCCCAGGATGCCCGCCTGCGGGTGCACGCAGCAAGGCACCACCGTGCCGTCCGCGTCCATGTACAGCTGGTTCACCTCGCCGTCCCACGGGTGGTCCGTGAACTCCGACGGGTCGGCCATGAACAGGCACACGCCCTTGCCCGGCTGCGGGTTGCGGCCGGTCAGGTTCTGGCTTGATTCGGGCAGCCACATCCAGCGCCGGAAGCGCGGCGTCCAGCCGCGCGGAAGCAGGAAGGCATTCCAGCGATCGCGCGAGGCCTGGTCCTCGCACACCGTCATCGTGCGCAGCTCGATGTCCTGCCCGTGCTTGTCGCACAGCGCCTTCGTGCGCTCCAGGAATTCCTCCAGCTTCGACCACTTCGACGGCGGCCGCAGCCGTTCGTATTCCGAAGGCGTGCCGTCGCCGTCGCAGCTGACGATGATGCGGCTGAGCACGCCGCCCGCGATCGCCTTTTCGAAGTCGTCCCAATAGACCTTCTGCGCATTGGTCGAGAGTTCGACCTGCTCCACCGTCCAGCGCTGCTTCGGAATGTGCGCCAGCAGCCCGGACAGGTTCCGGTGCAGCAGCGGTTCGCCGAAGTTGAACAGCCGCAGCAGGTGGATGCGGTCCACGTCGATGTTGGCCAGGATCGCCGCGAAGTCGGCTTCCGGCACCTGGCTGACCTTGGGCTGCAGGATCGAGTTCGGGCAGCCCAGGCAGCGCAGCTGGCAGCCGTGCACGATGTCCAGGTGGGCCAGGTAGATGCTGCGGGCGGGATTGCGGATCACGGCGCACCCCTGCGATGGGTGCGACGTCGCCACGCCTGGCGCACCAGCGCCAGCGGCAGGTGCAGCCACAGCGCCACGAACAGCAGCGGCGTAAGCCAGGCCGGCGTATCGGCCGCCTCGAACTTGCGGAAGTAGCGCCACATCCCGCGGTGTTTCTGCAGCTCCACCCAGGCCGGGCGACGGCGGCTGGAGACGCCGCGCAGGTGGGTCACCACCAGGTCGTTGGCCACCAGCACCTCGTAGCCGGCCTGGCGCAGGCGGCGGCACAGGTCCAGGTCTTCGGCGTGCAGGCGGTAGCCCTCGTCGAAACCACCCACGCGCACGAACAACACCGACGGCAGGAACATCAGCGCGCCCGACACCGCATCCACCGGCTGCACCGCCAGGGCCGGGTCGCGCCCCAGGAACAGGTTCTCGCGGCGGCCCAGGGAAAACAGCTGCTCGCGCAGCGAAGGGTCGCTGCGCCGCGAGGCGGGATCAGTCACCCCCGCCTCATCCCGGTGCTCGACGCCCAGCAGGCCGGCGCCGGCGCGCGCCATCGCCACGTCCACCAGGCGCACCAGCGTGTCGCGTTCGACGAAGGCATCGGGATTGACGAAGGCGATCCAGGGCTGGGCGATGGCGGTGGCGCCCTGGTTGCAGGCCGCCGCAAAACCGCGGTTGTCGGGATTGCGCACCAGGCCGATACGCGGGTCGCGCCGGGCCAGGCGTTCGACGATGGTGCCGGTGTCGTCCTTGGAAGCGTTGTCGACCACCATCACCCGCATCACGTGGCGGGCCGCCAGGAGCGCGGCCAGGCAGCGTTCGATGGTGGCGGCGCTGGCATGGGTCACGACCACCACGCCGATGTCGCGGGCGCCGATGTCCAGCACGCCCTGGGGCACCGCGGTCTGATTCACGGATCGCCCCGCAGACGGGCCAGCTCGGCCTCGAGATGCGCGATGTGGGCGGCTGCGGCGCGGTTGCGGCGCACTTCGTCGCGGTAGTCGGCGTAGACACTCTCGGCCAGGTCGCCATGCAGGGACAGCGCCGGCAATGTCGCCAGCGTGTGCTGCTCGCGGGCGCAGGCGGCCAGCAGGTACATCGGCGCGTAGGCCAGGCCAGGCAACAGCCCTTCGGGCGTGGCGGTGCTGGCCTCGGCGGGACCGCCGCCGGCCAGGTCCCAGAGCACCGACTGGAACAGCAGCTTCTGGCCGAACAGGCGCCGCGCCTGGAAGCGCGGCGCCAGCAGGGCTTCGAACTGGTCGCGATAGAGCTCGCGCACGTGGTGCGGGTTCACTTCGCCGGTGAGGTCGGTGTACACGCGCTTGTCGGGCGTGGACACCAGCAGCAGGCCGCCGGGGGCCAGCAGGCGGGCGAAACCGTCCAGCAAGCTTTCCTGGGCCTGCACGTGCTCGAGGGTTTCGAAACTAAGGATCAGGTCGAAGCTGGCGTCGGGAAGATGGCCCAGCGCCGTCGCATCGGCCTGCTCGTAGGCCAGGCCCGGGATGCCGGCGTAGCGCGCGCGCGCATGCCCGATGGTGTCCGCGTCGGCGTCCAGGCCCAGCACGCGGCCCCCGGCGCGGGCGACCAGGGCGCTGCCGTAACCCTCGCCGCAGGCGGCGTCCAGGACACGCCGGCCGGCGGCCAGCGGCCGCGCCAGGGCGTAGCGATGCCAGTGTTCGTAGGCGATCTCGCGGCCGCGCTCGGGCGTGTAGCGCTCGCCAGTGAACGGCAGGACGGGGTGTAGGGACATGTGCAGATGCTAGCCGAACAGGTCGCGCTGCGGGCCGGAACGCGCCAGTTTTTCGAGGTTTTCCTGCAGGCGCTGCCGGTGCGGGCGCAGGGGGTCGGCCATGATGAAGCGGGCCACGCGCTCGTTGTAGTCGGGCCAGCGGGCCAGCAACCGGGCCAGGTTGTCGCCGTTGGGGGCGATGTCCAGCGGGCCGAAGGAGGCGTGGCCCAGGTGCACCACGTAGGCGGTCTCGCAAAGGACATTGCGCCAGCCCATGGCGGCGGCGCGCAGGCAGAAGTCGTTTTCCTCGCCGTAACCCCGGCCAAACGTCGCCGCATCGAAGCCACCCAGCTGGCGCAGCGCGGCCCGGCGCAGGTACATGCAAAAGCCCACCGCGGTGGGCAGCTCGGCCAGGTCGGGATCGGCGGTCAGGGCGGCGGCTTCGGCCAGGGCGTCCGGGTGTTCGGGCACCGGGTTGGCTTCGCAAAAACGCGGGAAGCTGCAGATCTCGGCGTTGTTCGACCAGGGCGTGAGGGTGGCGATGCGCGGGTCGCGTTCGGCGCAGCGGGTGATCTGCTGCAGCCAGCCGGGCGTGGTGATCGTGTCGGAGTTGAGCAGCACCACGTCGGCGTCGCCGGTTTCTTCGAAGGCGGCGTTGCAGTTGGCCGGGAAACCCATGTTCAGCTCGCGGCGCACGTAGTGGGCATCGAGCGCGCTGCGGTAGCACCAGCCCCGGGCCAGCGGGTTGATGCGCGGGTCGGTGGAGGCGTCGTCGGCCAGCAGCACGGTGGCTCCCGCCGGCAGCGTGCGGTCGAGCGAGGCCAGGCAGGCGTCCAGCGCCTCGAGCGCGTTGTGGATGGGCACGATGACGGTGGGCAGGCGGCTCATGCCCCACCCCATCGGTGCGGCAGGCGCACCAGGCCGAATTCACGCGATTCGCCGCGCACCACCACCTCGCGTTCCCGCTGGTCGAACACGCGCAGGCCTTCGCCGTCCAGGGCCACCGCGCGCAGGCGATAGCGGCCGGGCAGCAGCGGCAGCGCGTCGAAGCGGACCCTGAAGCAAAAATCGCCGTCGCCCAGCGACTCGGGTTCGGCGCCGTCCATTTCCGAGCTCACGCCATACACGGGGGTGCCGTCGGCGTGCAGCCAGCCCAGCATCGCCACCGGCGCCCGGCCGTCGCGGCTGTGCAGCACCAGTTCGCAGTCGAGCCCGGCGCCCTGGCCAAGCATCAGGGGATCGCCGCTGGCATCGCCCTGCAGGCGGAATGATTCGAGGCTGATCTCGCCGGGCAGGCGCGCCTGGCTCGCGGCTTCGTCGGCGACTTCACCGGCCGATTTTTCGGCCTGGGCGGCTTCGTAGGCCTGGCTGACCTCGAAAACGTCGCCGAGCGCACGCACCCTGCCGTCCTGCAGCCACAGCGCGCGCCGGCAGAGTTTGCGCACGTGGTAAAGCGAATGCGACACCAGCAGCAGGGTGCCGCCGCTGGCCAGGTACTCGTCCAGCCAGCGGATGCACTTGCGCTGGAAGGCCTCGTCGCCGACCGCCAGCACTTCGTCGGTGACCAGCAGGGCCGGCCGCACCGCCGCGATCACCGCGAACCCCAGGCGAACCACCATGCCCGACGAATAATGTTTCACCGGTTCATCGAGGTAACTGCCGATGTCGGCGAAGGCCTCGATTTCGGGCAGCTTTTCGGCCAGTGCGCGGGCGTCGAGCCCATGCAGGGCCGCGGCCAGGCGGACGTTGTCGCGGCCACTGAGCTCGGGGTGGAAGCCAGCGCCCAGCTCCAGCAACGCGCCAACCCGGCCGCGCGTGCGCACCTGGCCCGAGGTCGGGGTCAGCACGCCGGTGACCAGCTTGAGCAGCGTGGATTTCCCGGCGCCGTTTTCGCCGATGATCGCCAGCGATTCGCCCGGCTGCACGCTGAAGCCGATGTCTTCGAGCACGCTGGCGTGGCGCCGCGCCGGCCGGCCGCGCACCACGTCCCACAGCGCCGCCAGGCGGTCGCCGCGGTGGCCCAGCACCGGGTAGCGCTTGCACAGGCCACGGACTTCGACCAGGGGCGTGCTCACAGGAAATCCTCGAGGTGGGCGCGGCCGCGGCGCATCAGCCACTGCGCCAGCACCAGCAACACGCCGGAAGCCAGCGCGCACAGCGCCAGCGCCAGCCAGTCGACCGGGTCGCCGGACAGCCCGGCGCGGATCGATTCCACCGGCACGGTCATGGGGTTGAGCGCCAGCCACGGCGCCACCGGGGCCGGCAGCAGGGCGCGGTCGTAGAGGATCGGGGTGAGGAAAAAGCCCAGCACCAGCAGCTGGGTGGTCAGCGCGGCGATGTCGCGCAGGAACACCTGCAGCACCGCCAGCAGCCGCGCCAGCGCCAGCGCCAGCACCGCCACCACGCCCAGTCCCGCGGCCAGCGCCGGCAGGCCGGTCCAGTCCAGCGGCACGCCCCACAGCCACAGCGCGAGCAGCGCGATCGCAAAACCCACGAGCTCGATCAGCGCGGCGGCGGCGACGCGGGTGTCCACGTACAGGCCATGGGGCACGGCCACCTTGCCGATCAGCGCGGCGTTGTCGGTCAGCGCGGTGACGCCACGGTTGACGGCGTTGGCCAGCAGGTTCCAGGGCCACAGGCCCAGGGCCAGGAAGGCGGCATACGGCAGCTCGCCGCCGCCCATCGCGCGCGACGGCAGCAGGGCGCCGAACACCCAGGCCAGCACGGCCAGCTGCAGCAGCGGCAACAGCAGCAGCCAGGCCGCGCCGAGCAGGCTGCCGCGGTAGCGTTCTTCCAGTTCCCGGCGCAGCAGCTCGCGGAAGACGGCGCGGACGGCCGGACCCATGTCAGCGGTCGTCGGTTTCCACGCGCAGCGGATCCAGCGCGCGGAAACGCTCGCCGTATTCGTCGGTCAGGCGGCGGGCCTCGTTGGGGTCGCGGATGACGCGCGGGGTGACCAGGATGATCACCTCGGTGCGGTCGTTGGTCTTGGTGCGCGTACCGAACAGGCCGCCGATGACCGGCAGGCGGCTCAGGCCGGGCACGCCCGCGCTTCCGTTGCTGGTGTTGTCGGTGATCAGCCCGGCCAGCATCACCGTCTCGCCGCTCTGGATCGCGGCTTCGGTGGTGAGGCTGCGCTTGTTGATGGGTACGTTGCCGGTCGGGTCATTGGCGCGCGGCGGACCCGGGGAGCTGACTTCCTGGTCGATTTCCATGAACACGGTGCCGTCGCGACTGATGCGCGGCGTGACCGTGAGGATCACGCCCGTGTCGAGATACTGAACCTGGGTATAGGTACCGGTGCCCGTGCCGGGGTTGTCGCCGATGATGGGATTGAAACTGGTCGAATTGACCGGGATCTTCGTGCCGACGTCGAGCTTGGCTTCCGCATTGTTGCGGACCACCACCGAAGGGGTGGACAGCACGCGGACGTCGGAGACGTCGTCAAGCAGGGTGACCACGGCGGCCGCGTTCTTGCCCAGGAACGTCCAGGCCAAGCCACTGCCCGCCTCGCCCTGGGGGCCGATGCTGCCGGCGATGTCGCCCCAGATGCTGCGCCCCTGCGCGTCGCCGAAATCCTCCGGGACGGCCTGCTCGAAAAACCAGTTGACGCCGTAGCTGAGCTTGCCCCTGAGCGCGACCTCGACCACCTGCGCCTCGATGTGCACCTGCAGCGGCATCGTATCCAGGCGTTCGATGGTGCTGCGGATGGACTCCCACTGCGCCGGCGTCGCGCGCACCAGCAGCGCGTTGGATTCTTCGACCGCGCTCACGGAAACATCGTCGCCGCCGCCCACCGCAATGCCCTCGCCGCTGCCGCCGGCGCGACCGCGGTTGCCGGCCTGCCCCGCCTGGGCTGCACGGTCGGCTGCCTTGGAGCGCGCAACCGGGTCGGCGGCGTCCGGGGCCGGGGTATTGATCGAACGAATCTGCACCGGCTCCAGGCCGGGCATCAGCGACGGCGGTCCGGCGTTGCCGCCGCTGGACGCGGAATAGCTGCCACCGAACACCTGGCTCAGCTGCTCGGCCAGGTCGGTGGCCTTCATGTAGAGCACTTCGTAGGTGTACAGGCGCGTGCCTTCGCCGCCGCCAGCGTCCAGGCGTTCGATCCAGGTTTTGGCTTCGTTGAGGTAACGCGGCTGCGGCGTGATCACCAGCACGGCGTTCTGGCCCTGCAGCGGCATGAAGCGGAACATGCCCGACACCGGCGTATTGCCTTCGGCGCCGAAGATGGCTTCCAGTTCGCCGACCACGTCGTCGGCATCGGCCGACAGCAGGGGGAACACGCCCACCGACATGCCCGACAGCCAGTCGACGTCGAAGATTTCGATGGTGCGCAGGTAGTTCTGCAGTTCGGCGCGGGTACCGGCCAGCACGATCAGGTTGCGCGCGGCGTCGGTGCTGACCACGGCGTTCGGGCGCGCGTAGGGCTCGAGCACCTTCTTCATTTCGTTGGCCGAGATGAACTGCAGCGGCACCGCGCGCACCTCGTAGCCCCGGGCACTGCCGGCGCCGCCGGTGCGCGGCGACAGGTTGCCGGCGATGGCCTGTTCGGTCGGCAGCACGTTGTAGCGGCCATCAAGCCAGACCAGGCGGGCGTTGTTCCAGCCCAGCACCATCTCCAGCAGACCCAGGGCCTGGGCGGCGTTGACCGGGCGCGGCGTGGCAAGCGTCACCTGGCCCTGCACACCCGGGGCGATGACGTAGTTCTGCTGCAGCAAGTCGCCCAGGATCACCTTCACGACCGCGTGCACCGGCTCGCCTTCGAAGTTGAAGGTGGCTTCGCCCGGCATGTCCAGGGACGGCGGCGGCGTGGCGGCGACGCGCTCGTTGATGACCCGGCCACTGCCCGGCGTCAGCCGCGCCGCATAGGGATCGGGCGCGGCCTGGGCCGGGCCGGCGCCGGCTTCGGGCGTGGTGGCTTCACGGCTGACCACCGGCACGCCGGCCAGGGGGTCGGCGCCGCGGCGGACGACCGGCGAAGCCGGCGTGGCGCAGCCGGCAAGGAACACCAGCAGGGCCAGCACGAGGAGGGGGGCGGCACGGAGTCGGAATGTCATTTAGCTACTCTACCTTCTGGCCTTCCCGCGAGGACTGTTCGCGCATCTGCGCGCGGCGGGCCTCGATGCGGCGGCGGATTGCTTCGACTTGCT
>CAZXTV010000011.1:10102-16859 GCA_964643705.1 uncultured Arenimonas sp.
GCGAAGTCATGCTCGAGCTCCCGTTCGTATACGGCGCGCTGTTCTTCGGTCATGGCCTCGGCGTCCTTGGGTGGGGCGGCCGCCTGGGCGGGCGCCTCCTGCTGCGCAGGCGGGGTGCCGGGCTGGCCATTGCCCGGCCCGGCGGCGGCGACGGGCGGCGGGCGGGCGTCCCCGCTGCCGTCGTAGACCCGCAGGTCGAGCCGGCGCTCCCCTTCCGGACCGCTGAACACCGCGGCCCGCGGCTCGAGCGACATCAGGCGCCAGCCGGTGCCCTTGATCAGCTCGCCTTCGCGCACGCGCTCGCTGCGCTGGCCGTCGGGCGACTGCAGCATGGCCGCGCGGAACTGCCCGACGATCAGGACGCCGGTGAGGTTCATGTCCAGGGGGGCATCGCCCTCGCCGGCGTCGCTGATGGCGGCCGGTCGCCGGCTGGGGCTGAGCAGGGGCCGCTGGCCGACCTCGGCGTACTGGCTTGGCGGCCCCAGGCGCGGGTCGATCTGCGCCAGCGCCACCTGCGGCAGCGGCGGCGCCAGGGCGGCGTTGTCGGGGTGCGGGCCGAAATTCGCCCCCAGGCCGGCCAGCGCCAGCGCCAGCAGCGCCACCGACCAGGCCGCCAGGGCCGCGGGCAGGACATTCACGGGGCGCAGGGACTCAAGCACCGTTCACCCCCGGCACGGCGAGCAGGTAGCCGTAGAGGGTGAAACTGACGTCCAGCGAGCCGGACTCCTTGGCCGCGCCCAGGTAGCTCGCCCGCGAAAGCAGCTCCAGGTTCTCCACGAAAAGCTGCGGGCTGCCGCTTTCGAGCTCGTGCAGCACGGCCGCCAGTTCGGGCATGTTGCAGCGCAGCCGCACCTGCACCGCCGCGCGCACGAAGGTTTCTTCGCTGCGGTCCTCGGTGGGCGTGCGGGCGGTGATCTGGCAGCGCGACGTCTGCGGGCCGGCCTGCGACACCACCGATTCCAGGCGCTGCACCAGCGCGGCGGTTGCCAGCTGGCGGTTGGATTCGGGCAAGTAGGCGGTGTTGCCCGCCTCGAAGGCGCTTACGCGCGCCAGTTCGGCGTCCAGCGCCGGGCGCTGGGCGATTTCCATGCGCAGGCTGAGCTGTTCGTCGCGCAGGCGCGCGATCTCGTCGCCCATCGCCAGCATCGGGGCGGTGAACCACCAGTGCACGAGCACCAGGTAGGCCAGCAGCACGACGCCCAGGCCGGCCAGCAGCCAACGGGCGCGATCAGCGGCGGGCGTCATTGCCATCCTCCCGTTCGCTGCCTGCCACGCGCGCCGTCAGGGTGAACTGGTCGCGGCCGCTGCGTGGATCGGCCTGGACGGCACCGGTCAGGGCCGGCTCCGCCAGCAGCGGAGACGATTGCAGCAAGCCGACCAGGGCCGGCGCCGCGCGGCTCTGCCCGATCATCACGATCTTGCCGTCGTCGATGGTGAGCTTGTCGACCGACGTATCGTCGGGGATGAGCCGGGTCATTTCGTCCAGCAGCTCCAGCATGGTGGGGCTGGCGGCGCGGCGGCCGGCCAGGAAGTTGGCGGCATTGGCCTTCGCCACCAGCTGGTTGCGCGCCAGCCGGACTTCGCGCACCTGCAGGTTCGCCGTCTCGACCTCGGCCCGCAGCGATTGCAGGGCCTCGGTCCGGTTGTAGCGGACCAGCACCAGCGCCAGGAGCAGGGCGAAGCCCGCGATCGCCACCAGCAGCAGGTTGAGCCGGCGCGAGGGATCGCTTCCGCGCGCACGCTGCGCGGGCGCAAGCAGGTTCACGCCCAGGGTGGACCGGTCGCTGTCGCGCACGTCGACGCCGGCCAGGTGGCCGGCCAGCGGGCCGATGGCCTGCAGCTCATGGTCCAGCCGCGCGAGCGGCAGGACCAGCAGTTCCACCTTGACGCCCTGGCTGGCGGCGTCGCGCCCGGTCACGCGGCCTTCGAAATGGACCTGGTCGGCTGAAAACGGCGTCTGGCGATCGATCTCGTGCACCAGCACGTCGCGCAGGCGCGCTTCGGCGGCAGCGGGCAATGCCAGGGTGCGGCGCAGCACGGCGTCGGCGGGCAACATCAGCCAGGCCGGCGCCGGCGAGTCGTCGACGCGGCGCGACAGCTCCCTGGCAAGGACCGGGTCGTCGATCGGCACTTCGCCCAGGATCCGTTCCTGGCCAGGGCTTTCGACGGCGATGCGCACTTGCGCGCCGGAACGATCGAACAGCAGGCGCTCGGACTCGCCCTGCAGCAGCGGGCGCACCGACGGCGGCAGCACCGCGCGCCACGCGGACAGCATGCTGCGGCCCCATGACGGCGCCGGCGTGCGCGCCAGGCGCACGCGCAGGGTTTCAATCGTTGTGTGGAATCGGTCGGCAGCAGGCATCAGTCGGGTTCCCCTACCCGCCAGGCCAGCGGTGCGTAGAGCTGGCCGAAGCCCGCCAGGTCACCCATGCGCAGGGTGCTGGTGACTTCGACCGCCAGGCCATCGGTCCGGACGGCGCGGCTGGCGACACTATACGTGCCCGATCCGGCCGCGGCGAGGGTGGTTCCGCGCGGGCCCACGGGCAGCGGCAGGCCCGGCTGCCAGGCCGCGCGTGCCGCCACCCAGGCATCGGCCTCGATGGGTGTCATGCCCAGCGCGACCAACACCGGCACCTGGGCAAACCCAGGCTGGGGTCGGGGCGTGGCGGTGAATACGGTGACATGCGGTTCAAGGGCCCGGAACGTGCCGTCATCCATTCCCAGCACCTGCCGCAGTTCCGACACGGTGTTGAAGACCTGGTCCTTGGCGCCATAGGGCAGGCCGGCCGCCGCATAGTCGCGGTCCTCCGCGCCGCCGCCCACCGCCAGCAGGCTGTCGGGGTCGCGCCAGTCCTGGATCGCGCCGCCCAGGCGCTGCGCCCGGTCCGCTTCCACGCCCACGGCGGTCAGCAGGTTGGCCAGCAGCCCGGCATCGGCCGCGTTCAGGTCGACCTTGCCGGTTTCGTCCTGCACCCGCACTTCGATCTGGTAACCGCCGTACGCGAACGTGTACGGCCGGCCGTCCGGCAACCACCGGTAGCTGGGGTCCGGGTTCCCGAGCTTCAGGGCCGCGACCTCCAGGCCCGCCTCGGCGGCCAGTTGTCCGCCCACCCGGTGGCGCAATGCGCTGTCCTGCAGGGCTTCGATACGGGCGGTGAACGCGAACGCCGCCACCAGCCCGGTAAGCAGGAGCAGCCACCAGATCACCAGCAGCAAGGCGGCACCGCGCTGGCGGCTCATCGGTCGGGCTCCACCGGGCGCTCTTCACTCGACGTGGGGCCGACCACCCCGAGCCCCGGCGGGCGCGCCGCGCCCAGCCTCGGGGCCACCACGAACTCCGGCCAGCGGGCCCGCGGTTGCGCGAAGCGCAGCTCCAGGCGCACCAGCCGCGGCACCTGTTCGACGGCCTCCCAGCGGTCGTCCCAGTCGCCGGGCGTGCCATCGTCCCGGAGCGAACGCACCGAAAACGAGGCCTCCGCGATTCCGTCGAGCAGGACCAGCGGCGGCCGGTCTTCTTCTTCCACCGGGCCATCGGCGGTCAGCAGGGCGTGCTCGAGTTCGAGCCTGATGCCCTGGCCGCCGCGCACCAGCCGCAGCGTCTGCACGTGCGGGCCGCCATAGGACAGGTAACCGGGCATGGCGGACACGAAGCGCAGCTCGTCGCCGCTGGCCTCGAAAACCGGCGCGGCCTCGCCGGCGCGCGTGACTTCCATGGGCAGCAGCAGCGCCCCTTCGAGCTGGCGGCGCAGGAACCCCTGCACCCCGCGCAGGCGTTCGGCCCGACGCGCTTCCTCTTCGGCCACCGTAGTGGCGCGGGTGGCGTTGCTGACCACCGCGAAGGCCAGCGCCATGCCCGCCGCCAGCAGGGCCGTGGCCATCAGCACTTCGATCAGGCTGAATCCGCGCGCGGCCTTCATTGCGGCTCTTCCAGCGGCGACAGGGGGTAGCGGGCCCGCAGGCTGGTGAAGCGCAGCTCGCGCTGGTATTCGTCCTGGCCCCAGCGAACGTCGAGCTGCAGCTGGTAGAGCACCGGCGCGGCGACCTGCACGCGGCCGGCCAGCTCGACCGTCTCGAGCCCGTTGATGTTTTCGGCGGCGGGCACCGGATCCGGCACCTCGACCACCTCCAGGGTCCAGCGGTAGCGGCCCTCGCCCGACTCGCCCCGGGTGGTGCCGGGCTGGATCGGGGTCAGCACGCCGACTTCCGACAACAGGCTTTCGGCCAGCAGGGTCGCGCCGGTCGCGTCGTCGGCCTGGCGGACCTGGGCGAGCCCACCGCCAAGGATCGCCACCAGGATCCCCAGGGCCACCGCCAGCAGCACGAAGGCGATGATGACCTCGATCAGGCTGAAGCCCCGCTGGTTTTTCACGGCATGCCCTCGCCGCGCTGCAGGCTGACCTCGCCGGTCAGCCAGGCCACGTCCACGCGCCAGGCCGCGCCGTCGCGACGCAGCACGATGCGGCCGCCGGTGGCCGCGCCTTCGGGGAAGAATTTGATCGCCGCCTGCGCACGCGCCGGCTGTTCCTGCCGGGCCGCGGTGGCGACCAGCTCGATGTCCGCCGGCAGCGTGCCCTGTCGGTCACCCACCGAGTGCCAGGCGTGGGTCTGCACGTCGATCACGAAGGACTGCGGGCGACCGGTCGCGATGGCCTGGGCGCGGGTGAAGCGCAGTTCGCCCGCCACTTCCCTTGCGGCGGCGCGAAGCTCGCGGCCGGGCAGCGCCTGCGACATCACCATGGCGCCGATGCCCGCCAGCGCGGCCACCAGCGTGACGACCACCAGGAGTTCGATCAGGGAAAGGCCACGTACGGTTTTCATCGACGCGGCGCCGGCATGTTCAGGGCTTCCGGATGTCCGCGTTGACGCTTTCGCCGCCGGCCTGCTGGTCGGCGCCCAGGCTGACCAGTTCGTAGGGCCCGGCGCTGCCAGGACGTCGGAACTCGATCGCGGTGCCCCAGGGGTCCTTGAGCTCTTCGGCCTTGGCATAAGGGCCGAGCCAGCTGGCCTGGCCCGGGGAGGTGACCAGCTGCTCCAGGGAGTCGGGCAGCGTGCCGGTGTCCATGCGGTACTGGTCGACCTTGCCGGCCAGGGTGATCAGCTGGCTTTCGGCGATCTTGACGTTCGCGCGGTCCTGGCCACCCATCACCCGGCTGGTGATGAGGGCCAGCACGCCGCCGATCAGGACGATGACGATCATCAGTTCGATCAGGCTCATGCCGCGCTGGTGGCGGGAGGTGTTCGGGTTTGCTCGCATGGGTCAGCCTATGGCGTTGGTCAGGTCGTAGATGGGCAGCAGCACGGAAAGGATGATCACCGCGACCACGGCCGTCATGAAAATCGTGAGCGCCGGGACCAGGGCCGCCATCAGGCGGTCCAGTGCGTTGCCGGTCTCACGGTCGAAGGTGTCGGCCACCTTGAGCAGCATGGTATCGAGTTCGCCCGACTCCTCGCCGACCTGGATCATCTGTACCGCCAGTCGGGGAAAGACCTTCTGGCGGCCCAGGGCATAGCCCAGGCCGCTGCCGGTCTTGACCTCGTCGGCGGCCGCTTCGACCGCGGCGGCCAGTACCCGGTTGGACAGCACCGGGCGGGAAAGGTTCAGGGCCGAAAGCAGGGGCACCCCGTTGCGCACCAGGGTGCCCAGGGTGCGCGCCAGCCGCGCGGTGTCCATGCGGGCGGCCAGGTCGCCGACGTAACGCAGGCGCAGCAGCCGGGCATCGAGCGCGAGCCGCGCCTGTGGCCGGCGCAGCTGGGAGGCCAGCAGCACGCCCCCGGCCACGGCGGCCAGGCCCAGCAGCCACCACCAGGCGCGGACGAACAGGCTGGCCTGCAGCACCGCCTCCGAGTACCAGGGCAGCTCCGCGTTCATGCTTTCGAACAGCGTCTGGAACTGCGGCACGACCACGGCCATCAGGAAACCCACGGACGCGATCACCATCACCACCAGGATGACCGGGTAGATCAGGGCGTTGACCACGCGGCCGCGCAGGCTGGCGCTGCGCTCGAGGTAGTCGGCGAGCCGGCGCAGCGCTTCGTGCACGTTGCCACCGGCTTCGCCGGCGCGCACCAGGTTGACGTACAGGCGGGAAAACGCCCCGTGCTGCTGCTCGAGCGCGGTGGACAGCGGCGCGCCCGCGCGCACGGCTTCGCGGATGCGCTCGATGACGCGGCGGGCCTGGGCGCCTTCAGGCAGGTCGAGCAGGATGCCCAGCGCCCGGTCCAGGGGCTGGCCGGCACCGAGCAAGGTCGCCAGCTGCTGGGTGAACTGCAGGACCTGGTCGTCGCCGAATTCCTTGCGCCGCAGCAGGTGGGCCCAGCCCTCCCCGGCGCCGGCGGCATCGCTGCGCCGGGCATCGACCGGCAGGTAGCCCTGTTCCTGCAGGCGCGCCACCACGTCGTCGGCGCTGGTGGCCTCCATGTGGCCTTCCAGCGTTTCCCCCGACGTCGACAGGGCCTTGTAGCGGAACAGCGGCATCGGCTCAGGCTTCCTGGGTGACGCGCAGGACTTCCTCGATGGTCGTCAGCCCCTGCATGGCCTTGAGCAGGCCGTCTTCGTACATGGTGCGCATGCCGCGGGCGCGCGCGGCGTCCTCGAGCTCGCCCATGCCGGCGTGCTTCATCACCAGCCGGCGCAGGCCGTCGTCCATCACCAGGAATTCCATGATGGTGGTGCGGCCGAGGTAACCGGTGGGCGTGAGCGCCGACGGCTTCGGGCGATAGAGGTAGATGGTGCCCTCGGGCTGGAAGCGGCGCAGGC
>CAZXTV010000012.1:0-3357 GCA_964643705.1 uncultured Arenimonas sp.
CAGGAAATAACCCAGCACGCGGCGCGAGACGCCGCCGTCTTCGCTGCTGCCGGAAGCCGCGCGGCCCTTTTCCAGTTCATCGATCCACAGCACGCAGGGTGAAAGCTGCTCGGCCGAGGCCAGCGCGTCGCGCAGGTTCTTTTCGGTTTCGCCGTGGTACTTGTTGTAGAGCGTGCCGAAATCCAGCCGCACCAGCGGCACGCCGAAACCACCGGCCACCGCCTTGGCCGCCAGCGACTTGCCGCAGCCCTGCACGCCCAGCAGCAGCATGCCCTTGGGCGGGTCCAGGCCCGGCGGCAGCGCCTCGGCGGTGAAGGCGGCGCGGCGCTGGTTCACCCAGGCCTTCAGGCGGGTCAGGCCGGCGACGTCGGCGAACTGCGCGGTGTCGTATTCGAAATGCAGGTGGCCGGACTTGTTCAACATTTCGAACTTGAGCTTGGCCAGCTCCGGCAGGTCGCCGGCATGCAGCGCACCGTCGGTGAAGATCAGGTGCCGCGCCAGTCGTCGTGCTTCGGTCAGCGACAGGCCGCGCAGGTTGCGCACGATGGCCCTCAGGGCGTCCTGGTCGACGTCGACGCGCTTGCCGCCGTGTTCGCGCATGTACAGCGCGGCCTCGTCCTTGACGGTCTTGAGCAGCGCGTTTTCGTCGGGCAGCCGCAGCGAAAAACGCACGGCGTGGTGTTCCAGGTCGGGCGGCAGTTCGATCTTCGCGCCCACCAGCACCAGGGTGTGGCCCAGGCTCCCCCGGCGTTCCATGGTTTCGCGCAGCAGGCGCTGGGTGGTGGCGTAACCGAGGTAGGGGTGGAAATCGAGCAGCAGGCAGACGCTGCGCTGGTCCAGGCCGCGGATCGCGCGCAGGGTCGTGGTGGCGTCGGGCGGGGCGATCGGCGGGTCCTCGCCGTCCAGGTCAACCCGGCGCAGCCCTTCGGTGATCGACCAGCGATACAGCGGCCGCCAGACGTTCATCAGCAGGTGCCGGAACAGGTCCACCACGCGAACCTCGTCGGGGGTTTCGATGACGATCAGCGCCGTATTGGCGCGCACCAGCGATGTCAGGTCCTGCAACTCACTCATCCAGCCATCCTTGAAATGGGGTCAGAGAACATTAACGTTTTAAACGCTCGTTATGATGCCCCTCACGGAGACACCAACGTTCGTTTCAAACGTTAATGTTCTCTGACCCCATTTTCAGGAGGTGGCGGGCGATGGCGTCGCCGGCTTCGCGGCCGTCGTAGACGGCGGTGACCACCAGGTCGGCGCCGCGCACGTTGTCGCCGCCGGCGAAGATCTTCGGGTGCGAGGTGGCGCCGGCCGGGCCGCGGGTGGCGACGTGGCCGCGGTCGTCGAGTTCGATGCCGATGCCCTGCCACCAGGGCGCGGGGCTGGCGCGGAAGCCGAAGGACTGGATAACCACGTCGGCGGCGATGGTTTCTTCGCTGCCCGGCACCACTTCCAACGAACCGGCGCGGCCGCCGCGGGCGCGGGTGGTGGCCAGCCTCACGCCGGTCACGGCCGCGCCGCCCTCGATCGCCAGGGGCTGGCGGTGGAACAGGAAATGCACGCCCTCGGCGCGCGCATGTTTCACCTCGCGCGCCGAGCCGGGCATGTCGGCTTCGCCGCGGCGGTAGGCGCAGGTGACCTGGGCCGCGCCCAGGCGCACGGCCGACCGCACGCAGTCCATCGCGGTGTCGCCGCCGCCGAGCACCAGCACGCGCCGGCCGGCCAGGGCGAAGGGCAGGTCGTCGGGGTGTTTTTCCCCGCGCTGCCGGCGCGCGTTCGCCACCAGGAAAGGCAGGGCCGACAGCACGCCCGGAAGGTCCTGGCCCGGCAGGCCCGCATCCACCGGCGTGGTGGCGCCGGTGCCCAGGAACAGCGCGTCGTGGTCGCGCAGCAGTTCGGCGCCCAGCGCCGCGTCCACGTCCACGCCCAGGTGGAACTGCACGCCCATGCCCTCGAGCACGGCCCGGCGCACGTCCATCACCGACTTTTCCAGCTTGAAGGCAGGGATGCCGTAGCTGAGCAGGCCGCCGACCTGGCCATGGCGGTCGAACACGTGCGCCTGGATGCCGGCGCGCACCAGCCGGTCGGCGCAGGCCAGGCCGGCGGGCCCGGCGCCGACCACCGCCACGCGCTTGCCGGTGGGCCGCACCGCCGACAGGTCGGGTCGCCAGCCTTGCCGGAAGGCTTCGTCGACGATGTATTTTTCGATCGAACCGATCGTCACCGCCTCGAAGCCGGTGTTGAGGGTGCAGTCGCCTTCGCACAGCCGGTCCTGCGGACAGACCCGGCCGCAGACTTCCGGCAGCGGGTTGGTGGAATGGGCCAGCTCCGCCGCCTCGAACAGGCGCCCTTCGCGCACCAGCGCCAGCCAATCCGGGATCGGGTTGTGCACCGGGCACTTCCACTCGCAGTAGGGGTTGCCGCAGTCCAGGCAGCGCGCGCTCTGTTCGGCGGCGCCCTCGGCTTCGAAGCCGGCGTAGATTTCCTGCCAGCCCAGCACGCGCACGTTGGCCGGCAGCTCGCGCGGCATGCGCCGCGGCACGTCCAGGAACTGGAACGGCCGGACCTTCATGCCGCCCGCCGCAGGTCGTCGGCAAGCTGCTCGAGCGACGCCGCCTTGGGTTTGACCAGCCAGAACTTGCCGGCGACGTCGCGGAAGTCTTCCAGCAGCCGGTTCGCCCAGGCGCTGCCGGTGTGCCGGGCGTGGTCGCGCAGCAGGCAGCGCAGGTGGTGGCGATGGTGTTCCATGCCTTCGGGCGTGATGCGGTGCACGTCCACCAGTTCATGGTTGTAGCGGTCGACGAAATCGCGGTCCAGGTCGAGCACGTAGGCCAGGCCGCCGGTCAGGCCGGCGCCGAAGTTCAGCCCCGTGCGCCCCAGCACCGCCACCACGCCGCCGGTCATGTATTCGCAGCCATGGTCGCCGACGCCTTCGACCACCGCCAGCGCGCCGGAATTGCGCACCGCGAAACGTTCGCCCGCGCGGCCCGCGGCGTAGAGTTCGCCGCCGGTGGCGCCGTAAAGGCAGGTATTGCCCATGATCGGCGCCTCGCTGGCCACGTACCGGGCGCCCGGCGCGGGGCGCAGCACGATGCGGCCGCCGGCCATGCCCTTGCCGACGTAGTCGTTGGCGTCGCCGGTGAGTTCGATGCACAGGCCGCCGGCGTTCCAGGCGCCGAGGCTTTGCCCGGCGTGGCCGGAAAGCCGCAGCAGCAGCGGTGTGTCGGCCATGCCCTGGTTGCCGTGTTGCCGGGCGATCTCGCCCGACAGCCGCGCGCCCAGGCTGCGGTCGCGGTTGCGCACGGGGAAGTGGAACTCGCCGCCGGCGCCGGCCTGCAGCGCGGCGCGGGTTTCTTC
>CAZXTV010000012.1:3376-5159 GCA_964643705.1 uncultured Arenimonas sp.
GCGCGCGGCCAGTTCGCCGGTGTCGCGCGGTGGATTGCGTTGCTGCTGGCAGTGGCGCGCGGCCTGGCCCTCGCCGCTGGCGGCCCGCAGCACGGGGCCCAGGTCGATGCGGCGCTGGCGCGGCGTGTCGCCCGGCAGGCGTTCAAGCAGGTCGGTGCGGCCGATCAGGTCTTCAAGCCGCGCCACGCCCAGCCGCGCCAGCCACTGGCGCACGTCGTCGGCGACGAAGCGGAAGAAGTTCATCGCCATCTCCGGCAGGCCGATGAAATGGTTCGCGCGCAGGCGCGGGTCCTGGGTGGCGATGCCGGTGGCGCAGTTGTTCAGATGGCAGATGCGCAGGTAGCGGCAGCCCAGCGCCACCATCGGCGTGGTGCCGAAGCCGAAACTTTCGGCGCCCAGGATGGCCGCCTTCACCACGTCGCGCCCGGTCTTGAGGCCACCGTCCACCTGCAGGCGCACGCGCCCGCGCAGGCCGTTCATGCGCAGGGTCTGCTGCACTTCGGCCAGGCCCAGTTCCCAGGGCGTGCCGGCGTGGTGGATCGACGACAGCGGTGACGCGCCGGTGCCGCCATCGTGGCCCGAGACGGTAATCAGGTCGGCGTAGGCCTTGGCCACGCCCGCGGCAATCGTGCCGATGCCGGCGTGCGACACCAGCTTCACCGACACCAGCGCGCCGGGGTTTACTTCCTTGAGGTCGAAGATCAGCTGGGCCAGGTCTTCGATGGAATAAATGTCGTGGTGCGGCGGCGGCGAGATCAGGCCGATGCCCGGGCGCGCGTGGCGCAGCGCGGCGATGGTGGCGTTGACCTTGTGGCCGGGCAGCTGGCCGCCTTCGCCGGGCTTGGCGCCCTGGGCGATCTTGATCTGCAGCACTTCGGCGTTGACCAGGTATTCGGGCGTCACGCCGAAGCGGCCGGACGCGACCTGCTTGATCTTGCTGCGTTTTTCGGTGCCGTGGCGGGCGGGGTCTTCGCCGCCTTCGCCGGAGTTCGAGCGCCCGCCCAGGCGGTTCATCGCGATCGCCAGCGCCTCGTGCGCTTCCGGCGACAGCGCGCCCAGCGACATGCCGGCCGAATCGAAACGCGCCAGGATCGCTCCCGTGGGCTCCACCTTGTCCAAGGGCAGCGGCGTGTCCGCCTCGCGCAGGTGCAGCAGGTCGCGCAGCGCCGCCGGCGCCCGGCCGTCCACGTGCGCCGCATAGGCCTGGTAGTCAGCGCTGTCGCCGCTGCGCACGGCCTGCTGCAGGCTGTTGATGACGTCCGGATTGAACATGTGGCTTTCGCCGCCGACCACCAGCTTGTGCCGGCCACCCGGCGCCAGATCCGCCATCGGCGACGCGGCCAGGGCCGCCAGCTCGCGCGCTTCGGCTTCGAGTTCGGCAAAACCCGCGCCCTGGATGCGGCTGGGCACCCCCGGGAAACACAGCGCCACGACCTCGTCGGCCAGGCCGACGATCTCGAACAGCTGGGCGCCGCGATAGCTGGCGATGGTGCTGATGCCCATCTTCGACAGGATCTTCAGCAGCCCCTTCTTGATGCCGCGCCGGTAGCTGCGGCCGAGTTCGGCCGGGGCATTGCCGATCTTGCCGGCGACCACGCCCGACCGCCCCAGCGCGGCGATCGTCTGGTAGGCCAGGTAGGGATACACCGCCGTCGCCCCGACCCCCACCAGGCAGGCGATGGCGTGCGCGCCGCGGGCGGCGCCGGTTTCCACCACCACGTTGGCCCGGCAGCGTTGGCCCGTCGCGACCAGGTGGTGGTGCACCGCGCCGGTGGCCAGCAGG
>CAZXTV010000012.1:5169-16774 GCA_964643705.1 uncultured Arenimonas sp.
AGGGCCGGCACCACCGCGTGGCCGGGCTCGGGGTAGCGGTCGGTCAGCAACACCAGTGAAGCCCCGGCACGCACGGCGGCCCCGGCTTCGTCGCGCAGGCGATGAAGGGCCTGTTCGAGCGACTCGCCGGCACCGAGGTTGAGTTTCAGCAGCGCATGGGCATCGGCGAACCGCGGCATCGCCAGCAGCTGGCGCAGCTTGCGCTGGCTCAGCACCGGCGAGTTCAGCAGCACCTGCACGGCATTGCCCGGCGTGTCTTGGAAGACGTTGCCTTCCGGGCCCATCTGGGTGGCCAGCGACATCACCACTTCTTCGCGCAGCGGATCGATCGGCGGGTTGGTGACCTGGGCGAAGGCCTGGCGGAAGTAGTCGTGCACCGGCCGGACGAAGTGCGACATCACCGCCAGCGGCGTGTCGTCGCCCATCGAGCCGGTGGCTTCCTGTTCGGTTTCAGCAAGGACGCGCAGCTCGGACTCGCGCTCTTCGCGGCTCAGCTGGAACTGCACCTGGAAGCGCCGCAGCGTCGCCGGGTCCATGGGTTCGGCGGCCAGCGAAGGGTCCACCAGGCTGGTGGACAGGTATTCCACGCCCTGCTTGAGCCAGGCCTTGTAGGGCGCGCGCGACTTGTTGATGGCGTCGATGTCCTCGCTGCCCAGCAGCTGGCCGCGGCCGAAGTCCACCGCCAGCATCTCGCCCGGGCCCAGCCGGCCGCGCGCCAGCACCGATTCGTCGGGCACGTCGCATACGCCGGTTTCCGAGGCCACCACCAGCACCTGGTCGTCGGTGAGCAGCCAGCGCGCCGGCCGCAGGCCGTTGCGGTCGAGCGTGCAGGCGGCGTAGCGCGAATCGCACATCACGATGCCGGCCGGCCCGTCCCAGGGGTCGCTGGAAAGCCCGTGGTATTCGTAGAACGCCGCCAGGTCCGGGTCCTTGTACTCCAGCGACGCGGTGGCCGGTGGCACCAGGATCCGCATCGCCTGCAGCAGGTCCATGCCGCCCATCAGCAGCAGCTCAAGCATGTTGTCCAGGCTTTGCGAGTCCGAGCCATGCAGCGAAACCAGCGGCTGGAGTTCATCAAGGTCGAAGTGCGGCGTGCGCCAATGCGCGGCGCGGGCCAGGGACCAGCAGCGGTTGCCGGCGATGGTGTTGATCTCGCCGTTGTGCGCCAGCACCCGGAACGGCTGGGCCAGCGCCCAGGCCGGCGCGGTATTGGTGGAAAAACGCTGGTGGAAGACCACCGCCGAACTGGCCAGGTCGGCGCGCGCCAGGTCCGGGAACAGGGACGGCAGCGCCCCCGGCAGCACCATGGCCTTGTAGGCCAGCGTCGCCGCCGACAGGCTGGCGACGTAAAAGCCGGGTTGGTCGGCCAGGGCGCGTTCGGCCGCGCGCCGGGCCAGGAAAAGCCGGCGCTCGAAGCCCGCGGCGTCGCCGTCGCCGGGGCGATGCACGAACACCTGGGCCAGCCGCGGCAGTCCGCGCCGGGCCACTTCGCCGCAGGCCGTCTGGTCCACCGGCACCTCGCGCCACCCGGCCACGGCCAGGCCCCGGGCCTGCAGCGCTTGGGTGAGCGCGGCCCGGCAGCGCGAGTCGGCGTCGTCGGCGTCGGGCAGGAACACCAGGCCGCAGGCGTCCCCGGGCCGCCAGGCCAGGCCGGCTTCACCGGCGATGGCCGCCAGGAAGGCTTCGGGGCGCCGCAGCAGCAGGCCGCAGCCGTCGCCGCTGCGGCCGTCGGCGGCCACGGCGCCGCGGTGGGTCAGGCGGTCGAGCGCCACCAGGGCCATGTCCACGATGGCGCGCCGGGCACGGTCGTCGAGCCGCGCCACCAGGCCGAAGCCGCAGCTGTCGTGTTCGAACGCCGGGGAATACAGCCCCGGGGCTGGCGATGTGTGCATGCGCCCCCCGCGGGAAACCAAGGATTCCCCCACGCTACACAACCTCGCCTAGAGTTTCTGCTCGGCCCCCGTTCCCGGGCCGTTCCCAGGCCGTGCCGGCCGGGGTAGAGTGGACCTTCGTCCCGCAGCGGAGTCCCGTTGATGCGCACGATCCTGGTCGCGAGTTCCAAAGGCGGCGCCGGCAAGTCCACGGTCGCCACCAACCTGGCCGCGCACTTCGCGCTGGACGGCAAGGCCACGGCCATCCTCGACGCCGACAAGCAGAAGTCGTCCACCCACTGGTGCGAAAAGCGCGCCCACCTCGAATCGGCCGTGCTGCCGCTCGACGGCTGCCGGCGCAACTGGGACAAGGGCCTGCCCGACGGCATCGCGCGCCTGGTGGTCGATGCCCCCGCCGGCGCCATGGGCGACGACCTCAAGGACTTCCTCGACCGTGCCGACGCCGTCATCGTGCCGGTGCTGCCCTCGGCGATCGACATCGAGGCCACCGTGCCCTTCCTCGACAGCCTGGTCACCCACCCGCGGGTGAAGAAGGGCAAGCTGCCCGTGGCCCTGGTCGGTAACCGCCTCAAGCCCTGGACCAGCGCCTCCCAGCAGGCCATGGACCAGCTGCAGGCCTGGCCCTACCCGCTGGTCGCCCAGCTGCGCGACACCCAGGCCTACGTGCTGCTGGCGGGCCTGGGCAAATCCGTATTCGACTACCACTCCGAGCAGGTGCGAAGCCATCAGGAAGACTGGGCTCCGCTGCTGCGATGGCTCAAGAAAGCCCTCTGACCGACAAGGACCGTCATGCGCGAACTGATCCTGCTGCGCCACGCCCACGCTGAACCGCCCGCCCCGGGCCAGGACGACCTCGACCGCCCGCTGTCCCTGCAGGGACAGGCCGAAGCCGAAGCCGCCGGCCGCTGGCTCAAGGAACACGGCTACCTGCCCGACCGGGTGCTGGTCTCGCCGGCCCGCCGCACCCGCGAAACCTGCGAGACAGTGATGGCCTCGCTGGGTTATTTCGAGTGCCGTCAGGAAGACCGCATCTACGACGCCACGCCCGGCCGCCTTATCCAGATCGCCGACGAAAACAGCGACGTGGCCCGGCTGCTGATGATTGGCCACAACCCCGGCTTCGAGCAGTTCGCCGCCCTGCTGTCTTCGGGCCAGTCCGGCGATTTCCGCGGCATGCCCGCCGGCGGCGTGGCCGTGCTGACCCTGCCCGAAGACGCCGCCCTGGAACCCGGCATCGCCCGCATCGCCGCCTTCTGGTGGCCCTGAGCCCATGAAACCGGGCCCGGCCGTCGCCGGCCTGGCCATGGCGGCCGGCTTCTGGCTGTCCGGGGGGGCGCTGGCGAACACGCCCGCCGACGCGCCCTTGTTCGACCCCGCGGCCTCGGCAGCGGGCATCGAGGTGGACCTGCGCATGGGCGGCCGCGTCAAGGGCGTCTTCCGGACCATGGAAGGGCGCATAGACCGGCTAGAAGATGACCGCCTGCAGGTGTCGGTGCGCCTGGACTCCCGCAGCCTGGTGCTTGATGGCCCGGAATGGATGGAGCGCTCGATGCGGTCGTCGAAGTTCCTCAACGTCGACGACCACCCCTGGATCCACTTTCGCTCCGAAGCCTTCCCGGCCGCCCTGGTGAAGGATGGCGGGGCCATGGCCGGCAGCGTGGAGCTCCGCGGCGTGGCGCGGCCGGTGGCTTTCCGGGTGGACCCCTCCGCCTGCGAAACCCCCGGCCGTGGCTGCGACATCGAAGTGTCGGGCGAGGTCAGCCGGCGCGACTTTGGCATGACGGCTTACCGGGTCTGGCTGCGCGACGAGGTAGGCTTCCACTTCCACGTCCGCCTCCGGCAACCCTAGACCGCCATGTCCCCCCGCCTGGTCCTGCCGTTCCTGCTGCTCCTGTTCGCTTCCGGCTGCACCACGCTCAGCCGCGCCGACCTGCGTGCGTCCACGGCCATCGTCGAAGCGGGCCACGCCGCCGCGCCGGACTGCCGGGATGGTGCCGACGCGGCCTGCCGTCCGGTCGCTTCGCCCCTGCTTGCCCTGGGCGCGCAGGCGGTGGCGGCATCCAGCGCGGACGCGCCGCGGCACCACGTGGTCCTGCTCGACCGAGGCCAGGACGCGCTGATCGCCCGCCTTCACCTTATCCGCGCCGCCCGCAAGAGCATCGAACTGCAGAGCTTCATCTACGACCTCGACGACTCCGGCCTGCTGGTGCTCGACGAACTGCTGGCGGCCGCGCGCCGCGGCGTGCGCGTCCGGCTGCTGCTCGACCAGCTCTACGGCCTGCCCGACCCGGGCCTGCAGGCCGCGCTGGCCGGCGCCCATCGCAATTTCGAACTGCGCCTGTACAACCCCACCTTCGGCGAAGCCGAAACCCAGCCGCTGCAGTACGCCGCCGGCATCATCTGCTGCTTCCGCAAGTTCAACCGGCGCATGCACACCAAGCTGCTGCTCGTGGACGATACGGTCGGCGTCACCGGCGGGCGCAACATCCAGGACCGCTACTTCGACTGGGGCGAGTCCTACAACTACCGCGACCGCGACATCCTGGTCGCCGGTCCCCTCGCCGCGGTGATGAAGGAAAACTTCGAGGCCTTCTGGACCTTCGAAAAAAGCCACCCGGCCCACGCCCTCAAGGACGTGGCCGAACGCCTGATCCGCGAGGACGGCGTGCCGGAACATCGGCTGCTCGATCCGCTGCGCGAACGCACGCCGCGGGTGCTGGCGATGGCGGAGGCCGCGGCCGATGGCGCCGCCGTCTACGAACGCCTGGTGCCGCTGACGCTGCCGGTCGGGCGCGTCGAATTTTTCGCCGACCTGCCCGACAAGCACGTGCGCGAACAGCCGGCGCACGAGGATGCTTCGCGCGCCATGCGCGAACTGGTCGACTCCACCCGCGCCGAGATCGTCGTGCAGACGCCCTACCTGGTGCTGTCGCGGCCGGCACGTAAGGTCTTCCGCGAGATGCATGCGCGCCAAGACCCGCCGGTGGTGATCGTCTCGACCAACTCACTCGCCGCCACCGATGCCTTCCCGGTGTACGCGATGAGCCACAAGTACAAGCGCCTTTACCTGCGCGAACTGGGTTTCCGCATCTTCGAGTACAAACCCTACCCCGAGGACGCGCCGATCGACGTCGCGGCCACCGGCGTCCTGGGCCCGCACACCGCGACGCTGCCGATCTTCGGCTCCGGTTCGGCCGGCTCCGCTTCGGGGCCGGTGCCTCTCAAGCGTGCCGGGGTCCGCCTGGGGCTGCACGCCAAGTCCCTGGTCGTGGACGACCGCATCGGCGTGGTCGGCAGCCACAACTTCGACCCGCGCTCGGACAACCTCAACACCGAATCGATGGTGGTCGTGCACGACACCCAGTTCGCGGCGGCGCTGCGCGCAAGCATCCAGCGCGACATGATCCCGGCCAATGCCTGGACCATCGCACCGCAGGAAAAACCGCCGGTGCTCTCGGGCCTGAACTACAGCCTGGGCAAGCTGTCGGAAAAACTTCCCATCTTCGACATCTGGCCCTTCCCCTACGCCAGCAGCTTCGAGCTGCGTGAAGGCTGCAATCCCCTGCCGCCCGGCGACCCCCGCTTTTACGAGTGTTACGAGGACGTGGGCGCCTTCCCGGAGGTCGACCTGCCGCTGAAAACCGTCTATACGCGCATCCTGACCGCTTTCGGCGCCGGCCTGGTGCCCATCCTCTAGCCGGCCCTGGTGACGGCGCCGGGGCGTGGCCGGATCCCACGGGCACTACGTTCGATTGACGCTGCGGGCGGGCCGGCCTAGGCTGCGTGTTCCAGAAAACGTCTGCCGGAATCGCCCGCATGCCCCTTTCGATCAGCTTCGAACTCTCCGACCGTGACCTCGCCCATTTCACGAAGGCCATGGAATCGGCGCGCGCTTCGGCCGGCAACAAGTCCGCCGACGACATCATCAACGCCGCGGCCGGTCTGCTCAAGGGCGCCGACAGCGTCGAGCTGCCGGACTTCATCGCCCAGCGCCTCGACCGCCTGGACGCCCTGATCGCCATGCTTCGCGACGAGGGCTGGCACCTCCCCGAGGACGACAAGCAGCGCGTGCTGTCGGCCCTGGTGTACTTCGCCGACCCGACCGACGTCATCCCGGACAACGTGCCGGTGCTTGGTTACTTCGATGACGCCATCGCCATCGAAATGTGCGTCAAGGACCTGCACCACGAGCTCGACGCCTACGACGAGTTCTGCGAATTCCGCCAAGGCGAAGCCGAGCGCCGCGGCCTGGATCCGGCCAAGGCCGGCCGCGCCGACTGGCTCGAAGCCCGTCGCGACGAACTGGTGGACCGCATGCACCGCCGCCGCAACCGCGAGCTGGGCGGTGCCTACGGCGACAGCTCCGGTTACGCGCGTCGCGGCTACAGCCCGGCCTACCGCCCGGGAATGCTGCGCGTCCGCTGAAACCCGCGTGCAAGACCCGTTCCGCCAGCGGCCCGGCGTCGAAGCCCTCAATGCCCTGCTGCCCGGCACCGCGCCGGGCAACCTGGGCATCGTCCTGACCGAGCACGGCCCCGACTTCCTGCGGGCCACGATGCCGGTGGATCCGCGCACCAAACAGCCCTTCGGCCTGCTCCACGGCGGCGCGTCGGTCCTGCTGGCCGAAACCCTGGCCAGCCTGGGCGGTTACCTGTGCCTGGACCCGGACGCCGGGCAACAACTGGCTGGCCTGGAAATCAATGCCAACCACCTCAAGGCGGTTACCGAGGGTGAAGTAACCGGCACCGCGCGCCCGATCCACCTGGGCCGCAGCACCCAGGTCTGGGAAATCCGCATCGAGGATGCAGGCGGCCGGCTGGTGTGCATTTCCCGCATGACCGGCGCCGTCATCGGCCGCTGAACCTCCCACAGGGGCCGGCTTGCGGCACAATGCCCTCAATGTCCGTAACCACTGAAGCGACCCGCCCGTCGCGCGACTGGCGCCGCCCGCTGCGCTACCTCTGGCGTTTCCCGATGCTGCTGCTGCACCTGCTGGTGGGCCTGCCGGTCACGCTGCTGCTGATCAACCCGGTCAGTGCCCGGATCGACGTGCGTGGCGAACGCCTGGACCACCTGGCCGTGCGCCTGTGGTCGGGCATGCTGATGCGCATCTTCGGCTTCCGGCTGCGCCGCTACGGCACGCCATTGCCGGGCGCGGTCATGTTCGTGGCCAACCATGTCAGCTGGATCGACATCGAACTGATGCACAGCCAGCGCATGATGGGTTTCGTGGCCAAGGCCGAGATCGCGCGCTGGCCCCTGGTGGGCTGGCTGGCCAGCCGCGGCGGCACCATCTACCACCACCGGGGCAGCAACGATTCCCTGCACGGCGTGATGCACCAGATGGTGCAGCGGCTGGAACAGGGCCTGGCCGTGGGCGTCTTCCCGGAAGGACGCACCACCCGGGGTGACGCCATCGCCACCTTCCATGCGCGCATTTTCCAGCCGGCGGTCCTGGCCGGCGTGCCGGCGCAGCCGGTGGCGCTCAAGTACGGGCTGCGCGGCAGCGCCCAGACCATCGTCGCTTTCGGCGAGCGCGAGAACTTCTTCCAGAACTTCGTGCGCCTGCTGGGCGAGCCGGGCCGCGTGGCGGAAGTGCATTTCCTCGAACCGGTCGCCGCCAGCGAAGACGGCCGGCGGCGCATGGCCGATACCTGCCGCCAGCGCATCATCGCGGCGATGGCGGGCTGAGGCCGATGTCCGGGCCCGTCCACTACCGGCCGCCGCGCTGGCTTCGCAACCCGCACCTGCAGTCGCTGCTGGGCTCCACCACGCTGCGCCGCGCGGCCGGCCAGCGCGCCCTGCGTCGCATGGGTGCGGTCACCGACGAACACCTGGTCGAAGTCGAGGACGGCGTCCGGCTGCAGGGTTTCCACAGCGCGTTGCCGGGGAGCCCGTCGCGCGGGCTGGTGCTGCTCCTGCACGGATGGGAAGGCAGCGCCGACTCGAGCTACATGAGCCACACGGCCGCGGTGCTGCTGGCGCGCGGCTTCGAGGTGTTCCGGCTCAACTTCCGCGACCACGGCGACACCCACCACCTCAACCCCGACCTGTTCCATTCCTGCCGGCTGGCCGAAGTGGTGCAGGCTGCGGCCGAAGTCTCACGGCGCTTCCCGGCGCGGCCGATGCTGGCGGCGGGTTATTCGCTGGGCGGCAATTTCGCGCTGCGCCTGGCGCTGGCGGCGCCGGCCGCCGGCGTGCCCCTGGTGCACGCGGCGGCGGTGTGCCCGGCCATCGACCCGGCGGCGGTGCTGCGCACGCTCGAGGGCGGGCCGCGTTTTTACCACTGGTACTTCATGAAGAAGTGGCGCCGGTCGCTGCAGCGCAAGCGCAAGCTTTTCCCCGAGCTGCACGACTTCGGCGACGAGGTGCTGGCCATGGACATGCGCGGGCTGACCGGCTGGATGGTGCAGCGGCATACGACCCTGGCCGGCATCGACGATTATTTCGAAGGCTATTCGGTGTCCGGCGGGCGCCTGGCCGCGCTGGAAGTGCCGGTGAGCGTGCTGGCCGCCGCCGACGACCCGGTGATCCCGGTGGACGGTTTCCCCGGCCTGGACCTGCCCGCGCATTCGCGCCTGGAGATCGCCGACTTCGGCGGCCACTGCGGCTTCCTGGAAGGCCTGCACCTGGGGGGTTATGGCGAGCGCTGGGTGGCCGACCGGCTCGACGCCGCGGTGCGCTCGGCCGGGGCGGCTACAATGGCGGTTTCCGCGCCTGCCTGAAGACCCCACCATGATCGTCGACATCATCGAAGCCATGCGCGCCGGCGACTTCGCCGCCGCACTGGCCGCTTCCCGCGACACCCTCGCCGCCGAACCGGACAACGCCGAAGCGCACCACCTGCTGGGTGTGTGCCTGCAGCAGAAGGGCGACCTGGCCGGTGCCCGCAAGTCCTTCGACCGCGCGCTGGAACTGGCCCCGGACGTGGCCACGCATCATTTCAGCCTGGCCACGCTGATGCTGGCCGAGGGCGACAGCGCCGGCGCCACCCGCGGCCTGCAGGCCACCCTGGGCCTGGACCCGAACCAGCTGGGCGCCTACGTGCTGCTGGCGCACATGGCCCTGGCCCGCGGCGACCAGGCCGAAGCCGGGCGCAACCTGCGCCTGGCCCAGCGCGTGAACGCCGAACACCCCCGGGTGCGCGTCGTCGAAGGCTACGTGGCCCAGGCCGAAGGCGACTACGACAAGTCACTGAAGTGTTTCACCGTCGCCGCCGAAGCCGACCCGAACCTCGCCGCCGCGCAGCTCGCGCTGGGCCAGGCCTACCTGTCGCGCGGCATGTGGCCCTTCGCCGAACAGGCGCTGGCCAATGCGCTGCGCCTGGACGTCGCCCGTGCGCCGTCCACCCTGCGTGGCCTGGTCGAAGCCCGCCGCCGCCAGGGCAAGGCCGAGGAAACCCTTGCCACGCTCGATGAACTGCTCGCCATGGCACCGGACGACAGCAAGGCGCGCACGCTGCGCGCGCGGCTGCGGCTCAAGCAGGGCCGCGGGGGCGATGCCCTGGCCGACCTGCGGGCGGCGCTCGACGCCAATCCCGCCGAGGCCGGTGCCCTGGGCCCGCTGCTCACCCTGCTGCTGCGCGGTGGCCAGGCCGACGAGGCCCGCCAGCGCGCCGAAGCGGCCCTCCAGGCCGCCCCCGACCAGGACGCCCTGTGGAAGCAGCGCCTGAACCTGGCCGGCATGCTGCGCGAAGACGTCAAGCCGGTTCTCGAGCGCTGGCAGCAGGCCATGCCGCAGTCGGCGGCCTGCCTGGAAATGCTGTGCGCCTACCACGACGCCCAGGGCCAGCACGAGCAGGCGGCCGCGTACGCCGACCAGGCACTGGCGATCAATCCCGACCTGCACGCCGCGAACGTCTACAAGCTGCGCGCTGAATTCGCCCAGGATCCGGCGCTGACCCTGGCACGCGCCGACCGCCTGCTGCCCTCGGCCAAGGACAGCCCCGTGCGCCGCACCCTGCTGGGCTGGCGGGGCATGGCGCTCGATGCCCTGGGCCGCTACGCCGAAGCCGCCGACAGCTGGCGCGAGATGATCCGCCACGCCTCGCCCGGGCAGATCCTGCCGCCGCCGGCGGTGCCTGCCGAAGGCGCCCCGGTGGGCAGCGCGCAGGGCCGCCTGGTCTGGTCGCCGCCCGGCGTCGGCGCCGAGCACGTGCTGCGCCAGGCCAAGTCCCAGCTCGGCCAGGACCTGTACCTGGACCGCGCCGGCAGCGAAAACGACGGTGACGGATACGGCCTGCGCCGCTTCGCCCCGGGGCACCCGGAAGCGGGCAGCGCCGAGCGCCGCGACGCCTGGCTGCGCGCCGCGGGCCTGGACCCGGCCCGGACCCGCGACTGGCTGCCGCACGTCGACCCCTACACCTTCGCCACGCTGGGCGAAGCCCGGGTGCTGGTGCTGCTGACCGACCCGCGCGACGCGCTGCTGAACTGGCTGCTGCACGGCAGCCTGCAGAACTACCACTTCCTGCCTGACTTCGGCGGCGCGGCCCAGTGGCTGGCCTCGGTCCTGGAAGCGGTCGCCGACGAGGCCCAGACCTCGGGCCGCGTCGACCTGGTGCGCCTGGATACCGACGCCGGTGAAGCCGCGCGCCAGATCGAACAGGCGCTGGGCCTGGAGACCCCGCTGTCGGGCCTGTCCGGCCCGGGCCAGCGGCTGCCGGGCGGGCACTGGCGTAATTACCGGGACATCCTGGCGCAGGAATTCGAAGTGCTCGCGCCCGTGGCCGCCCGCCTGGGTTACCCGGCGGAGTGACCCCGGCTGCCTGCCGGCGCTCAGCCGCCGGCGGGCAAGCCCAGCAGTAGCGCGGCGCCCAGGGCGATGCGGTACCAGGCGAAGGGCGCGAAACGGTGGTTGGCGATGTAGGCCAGCAGCCAGCGCACGGCGGCGAAACCGGTCACCGTGGCGGCAACGAAGGCCACGCCCAGGCTGGCCCAGTCCTCGTCGCCGGCTTCGCCCTCGAGCACGGTTTCCATCAGCGCGTAGCCGCTGGCCGCGAACATGGTCGGGATACCCACCAGGAACACGAACTCCGCCGCCGCCGGCTTGCGGTTCAAGCCCAGCAGCATGGCCATGAAGATCGCCGCCGCCGAGCGCGAGGTGCCGGGGAACACGCCGGCCAGCACCTGCGCCAGGCCCACCGCCACCACGATGGCCCAGGTGACCTGGCTGCTGGGCGGGCCGCGTTCGCCCAGGCGTTCGGCCACCAGCATCCAGACGCCGCCGATCACCAGCGCCCAGGCCACGGGCGTCACCGTTTCCGGAAGCTCCCAGCCCATCAGGCGCACCGGCAGGCCGACCGCGGCCGTCACCGCGAACGCGCCGAGGATCTTGAGCAGGTAGTCGCGCTCGGCGGGCTGACGCCAGCCCGTGGCCAGGGCGACCAGGCGTTCGCGATAGACCAGGGTGATCGCCAGGATCGCGCCGGCCTGGATGCAGATGTTGAACAGGTCGGACCGGGCGCCCAGCCAATGCTGGGCGATGAGCAGGTGGCCGGTGCTGGAAATCGGCAGGAACTCGGTCAGGCCCTCGATGATGCCAAGCAGGAGGGCGGTCAGCAGGTCGGTCACGGCGGTCCGGGCAAAGTGCGAAGCGCCCAAGCATAACCGCCGCGCTTGCAGCGATTGCCTGTAGGAGCGCCGTCAGGCGCGAATCTTTTGGCTTTGCCTTTGGCAAAGGGTGATTCGCGCCTGAATGCGCTCCGACACGGTGAG
>CAZXTV010000013.1:0-16198 GCA_964643705.1 uncultured Arenimonas sp.
CCACGCCTGCCGCAGCTCGACGCTGCCGCACGGTTCGGAAGGCGAGTTCGAAAGCGCGATGATGCCGGTGCTCAATCCCGCCGGCGTGCAGGACATCCTGGACATGGGCCTGCTGGGCTGGGCCATGAGCCGCTACACCGGCCGCTGGATCGGCTTCAAGACGATCGCCGAAACGGTGGAGTCCTCGGCCTCGGTGAACGTCAACCCGCACCAGCTCGACATCCTGCTGCCGACCGACTTCGAACTGCCGGCGGGCGGGCTCAACATCCGCTGGCCGGACCCGCCGCTGGACCAGGAAATGCGCCTGCACCAGTACGCGGTGAAGGCCGCGCAGGCCTTCGCGCGCGCCAACCACATCGACAAGGTGGTGGTGGATTCGCCCAAGGCACGCCTGGGCATCGTCACCACCGGCAAGAGTTACCTGGACGTGCTGCAGGCGCTGGAATACCTGGGCATCGACCGCAACGTCGCCGCCGACATCGGCATCCGCGTGTACAAGGTCGGCATGACCTGGCCGCTGGAACCACTGGGCATCCGCGAGTTCGCGCGCGGCCTGGACGACATCATCGTCGTCGAGGAAAAGCGCAGCTTCGTCGAGCGGCAGATGAAGGAATACATGTACAACTGGGAGCACGAGAAGCGCCCCAGCATCGTCGGCAAGTACGACGAGGACGAGAACTGGGTGCTGCCCAGCACCAACGAACTCACCCCGGCCCGCATTGCCCGCGTCATCGCCGCGCGCGTGCAGCGTTTCTTCCAGTCCGAGGCGATGGACAACCGCCTGAAGTGGATCAGCGCCAAGGAAAAGGAGCTGGCGGCGCCGCGCGCCAACTTCCCGCGCGTACCCCACTACTGCGCCGGCTGCCCGCACAACAGCTCCACCGTGGTGCCGGAAGGTTCGCGCGCGCTGGGTGGCATCGGCTGCCACTACATGGTCACCTGGATGGACCGCAAGACCGACACCTTCACCCACATGGGCGGTGAAGGTGTCACCTGGTCAGGCCAGGCGCTGTTCACGGATGAAAAACACGTCTTCCAGAACCTGGGTGACGGCACCTACTTCCATTCCGGTTCGCTGGCCATCCGCCAGTCGATCGCCGCGAAGGTGAACATCACCTACAAGATCCTCTACAACGACGCCGTGGCCATGACCGGCGGCCAGCCGGTGGACGGCACCCTGACCGTGCCCGACATCGCCCACCAGGTGCGCAGCGAAGGCGTGCAGGTGATCGTGGTGCTGTCGGACGACATCGAAAAGTGGTCCGATCATTCGATCTTCCCGCGCGGCGTTGAGTTCTACGACCGCAGCGAACTCGACGCGCAGCAAAAGCGCCTGCGCGAAGTGCCTGGCACGTCGGTGCTGATCTTCGACCAGACCTGCGCCGCCGAGAAGCGCCGCCGCCGCAAGCGCGGCAAGATGCCCGACCCGGCCAAGCGCACCGCCATCAACTCCCTGGTCTGCGAAGGCTGCGGCGACTGCGGCGTGAAGTCGAACTGCGTGGCGGTGCTGCCCAAGGAAACCGAATACGGCCGCAAGCGCGAGATCGACCAGTCCAACTGCAACAAGGACTTCAGCTGCGTGAAGGGCTTCTGCCCCAGCTTCGTCACCATCAAGGGCGGCGGGCTGCGCAAGCGCAAGGGCGTGGGCAACAAGGACCTGCTGGCGAACCTGCCCGAGCCGCAGTTCCGCAGCAAGCTCGACCAGCCCTGGAACATCCTGATCACCGGCGTCGGCGGCACCGGCGTGGTGACCATCGGTGCGCTGCTGGGCATGGCCGCGCACCTGGAACACAAGGGCGCCAGCGTGCTCGACCAGACCGGCCTGGCCCAGAAGGGCGGCGCCGTCACCACGCACGTGCGCGTGGCCGCCAAGCCGTCCGACATCCACGCCGTGCGCATCGCCGCCGGCGAAGCCGACCTGGTGCTGGGCTGCGACATGGTGGTGGTGAACGACTACTGGGCGCTGTCGAAGATCCGCGCCGACCGCACCGAAGTCGTGATCAACGACTACCAGGCGATGCCCGGCCCGTTCACCCGCATGCCGGACATGCAGTTCCCTGCCGCGGGCATCGTCGACGCCATCCGCACCGCGCTCGGCGGCCGCGAGCCGCTGCAGGTCGCCGCCACCGAGATCGCCACCGCGCTGATGGGCGACGCCATCGCCACCAACCTGTTCATGCTTGGCGTGGCCTGGCAGCGCGGGCTGGTGCCGGTGGGCTTCGACGCGATCATGCGCGCGGTCGAACTCAACGGCGCCGCGATCGAAATGAACAAGACCGCCTTCGCCTGGGGCCGCCTGTCCGCGATCAACCCCGACGCCGTGCTCGAAGCCGCCGGCCTGGCCGACGAAGCGCCTGTGGGAGCCCGCCTCTGCTGTGGGAGGGACTTCAGTCCCGATGCTTTCCCCGCTCGACGACGAATCGCTCAGCACGTCCCTCGACGAGATCATCGACCGCCGCGTCGCCTTCCTCACCGACTACCAGGACAAGGCCTACGCCGGCCGCTACGTCGCGCTGGTGGACAAGGTGCGCCAGGCCGAGGCCCGCAAGGCCCCGGGCTCCACGGCGCTCACCGAGGCGGTGGCGCGTTATTACTTCAAGCTCATGGCCTACAAGGACGAGTACGAAGTGGCCCGCCTGTACACCTCGGGCGACTTCCGCCGGCGCATCGAACAGCAGTTCGAAGGCGACTACAAGATCCACTTCAACCTGGCCCCGCCGCTGTTCGCCAAGCGCGACGCCGACGGCCACCTGGTGAAGAAGGAGTTCGGCCCGTGGATGTTCACGGCGTTCAAGCTGCTGGCGAAGATGAAAGGCCTGCGCGGCGGTGCCTTCGACATCTTCGGCCGCACCGAAGAGCGCCGCATGGAACGCCAGCTGATCGTGGACTATTCGAAGCAACTCGACGAACTGCTGGCCGGCCTGGACGGCGACAACGTCGACCTGGCGGTGCAGATCGCCTCGGTGCCCGAACAGATCCGCGGCTACGGCCACGTCAAGGAAGCGCACCTGGCCAAGGCCAAGGGCCTGGAAAAGGAACTGCTGGCGCGCTGGAAGGCGCCCAGGGCCCAGGCGCGGGACGCCGCCTGAGCACGACTTGTTGTAGGAGCGCCTTCAGGCGCGAATGTCTACTTTGCCAGGGGCAAAGTCAAAATCTTCGCGCCGGACGGCGCTCCTACAGACCAACAAAAAAGCCCCGGCAATGCCGGGGCTTCTTTTTTGCGACAACGTCTGGGGTCAGTCGTTGCGGATCGGCACGATGGTCATCTCGACGCGACGGTTCTCGGCGCGGCCGGCCTCGGTGTCGTTGCTGGCGATCGGGTAACGCTCGCCGGCGCCGGTGATGATCAGGCGCTGGCCGCTGATGCCACGGCCGGTCAGGTAGTTGGCCACGGACTGGGCGCGTTCGCGCGACAGCTTGTCGTTGTAGGCATCGCTGCCGACGCTGTCGGTATGGCCGGCGACCTCGATCATCGTCTGGTCGTACTCGCGCAGGGTGTCGGCCACGCGGTCAAGCACGGCATACGCGTTGCGATTGAGCGTGCTGGAGTTGAAGGCGAAGGTGATCGCCTCGGGCATGTCCAGGGTGATGTGGTCGCCGTCGCGGACCACGTCCACGCCGGTACCCTGCATGCGCTCACGCAGCGCGCGCTCCTGGTTGTCCTGGTAACGGCCGATGGCGCCGCCGGCCAGGCCGCCGACACCGGCGCCGATCAGGGCGTGCTGGCGGCGTTCGGTGGCGTCGTCGCCGCTGAGCAGGCCGGCCACGGCACCGACGGCCGCGCCGATAAGCGCGCCCCGCTGGGTGCGGTTGACGTCCTCGCCATAAGGATCATTCTGCTGCTGCGGCGACGTGGAACCGTAATAGCCACCACTCCCCGTCGTGGCGCAGCCGGCAAGCAGCGCGGTGGAGACGGCAGTGGCGATAAGCACGCGATTTATAGTTTTCATGGCATTACTCCTGGAAAGGTGTAGAGATGCCAAGGGAGCATGCGCCTATCCGGGCCGACTTCGGTGAAGCGGCGTTGGAAGGGTTCAGGTACCTGACTGCTCCACCCCTGCCACCGCGAAACGATCCAGCGCGCGTTCAGCCTGGCCGCGCTCGTGGTCGGACAGGCGGCGCGCCACGGCCCGGTAGCGTTCAACCAGCGTCGGGTCGGCCGGCATGACCGCGGCGAGCTCGCGCAGCACCTGCGACACCTCATGGCCGGAACTGATCCTGCCCAGTGACGCCAGCACGTCACCGGCCAGCGGAACATCAACCGGGCCCGCTTCCAGCAGGGCTTCCAGCGCCTGGCGTTGTTCGTAGTCCGAAGCAATGCCATCGAGCATCGCAAACCAGGCGGTGCGTACACCCTTGTTTGCGCGTACCTGGGCCACCGCTTCCTGCAGGAGCTGGCGGGCTTCGTGGTCGCTGCTGATGTCGCGAGCGCTTTCCAGGGCAATGCGGGTGGCTTCCGGCTGCTTGCGCGCCAGCAGCACCGACAGCACGCCGCGCTGTTCGTAGTCGCTGCTGATGCCAGCCAGCGCCTTGCGCCAGGCGGCAAATACAGGGCCCTGGTCGAACGAATCGGTTTTGGCGACCTGCACCAGCACCTTGGCCAGTTCGTAATCCGATGCGATGCCGGCAGCCACGTCCAGCAACCGCGCCTGGCTGGCCGGGGACAGGGCCTGGTAGGCCAGCCCGGCCTCGAGCGCCTTGCGCAGCTCATAGTCCGAGCCAATCTTGCCGGCGATTTCCAGGGCGCGGTCCAGATTGGCGTCGTCGAGCTGCGCGTGTTCAAACAGCACCGCCAGGTAGATCCCACGCACGTGGTCGGTGCGGATCTTTTCCATGTCCGCAAGCAGCGCGTCGACGCCGCCGCGGGCCAGGATGCGCTTGCCGCGGGCCTGGGCCTGGATGCCGGTTTCGCGCATCAGGCCGGGCAGGGCCTGGGCCAGCCAGGCGCGGGCCGCTGCGTCGAAGGGCCTGCTTTCGCCATCAACACGGTAGTCGCGCTGCAGCTGGCCCTTGCCGGGTCGCACACGAAGCGAGCGTTCGACGCCGTCGCGTTTGACCGACAGTTCGAACTTGCCGTCGGGCGACATGCTGGCGATGTCGTCCTCGGCTTCGGTGAAAGCCACCTCGCCGCGCACCGTCATTTCGATGCGCTCGCCGGTTGCGCCGTTGCGGTGGACGTAGTGGTCCTTGCGGTTGGTTTTGGTAACCGCCGTGCCGCTGAAAAGATCGCTGAAGAAACCATCGGCGCGGGCCGGGTTGGCGATGCTGGTGATCGCCAGGCCCGGCAACGCAAGCGCGGCGGCCAGGCCAACGGCCACGGCGGTACGGCGAAGTGAAGCGGGGATCGGACGGTGCATGGGGGTTTCCTCCAGCAGGTTCTTGACGCGGCGGACCACGGGGCCGGGTTCTGCGGCCATGGCCACGGCCAGGGTGGGTGTGTTGGCTTTCGGCGCCGCGCCGTGTGCAAGGCAGGCCGCCAAACATTCGGCAAGCGGACGGCCGCTGCCGCAGAGCGCGGCGGCGCGTTCGTCGCAGGCGTCTTCGGCCAGGGCCTCGAGCCGGCGCAGGGCCAGCCAGGCAAGCGGATGGAAGTACAGCGGCAGCACGGCCAGGCGTTGGGCAAGGCGCCATGCCGGGTCGTGGCGCTGCAGGTGGGCCAGTTCATGGGCCAGCAGGGCGCGTTGCTGCGGCGACGACAGGTCTTCCACCCAGGCGGGCAGCAGCAGGCGACGGCCCGGCAGCAGCATGGGGCTCGCGAGTCCCTCGACCAGGCGCAGCTGCGGCAGTCGCTTGAGCTGCAATGCCCGGCCCAGGCCAGCCGTAATCACCGGCAGCTGCGAACCCGGGCTCGGGCCCACGCCGGGCTGTCTGCGCGTCCAGCGCCGCAAGGCCCAGGCCTGGCGCAGCAGGCGCAGGGCGACGGGCAAGCCGCCCAGTAGCCAGGCCAGCACCAGCGTGACGGCGATCGGGCCGGACACCCGCCACGACGCCGGGGACGAAGAGAGTGGGGTTTCGACGGTGCGCGGCGCGTCCGCCGCTGCCGGCGCGGCGTCCCGCCGGGCCAGGATCCGCGACAAGCCCGATTCGCCGGGCAGGGTCGCGCGCAGGGCATGGGTGGGGTCGGAGCGCTTGGCCGCCGTCGGGGCCACGGAAACGGCCTGCGCGGTGAACTGTGCCGGCGTGCCGGCCCACTCGCCCGGCGTCGGCAAGGCCGGAGCGGCGGTGGCCAGCACCGACGACACCAGCGCGCCGAACAGCGCGCCGCGCCAGGCCAGCTCGCGCCAGCCGGGATGGCGCAGCGCGCCCAGGCGCTGCAGCCCCCACGCCAGCGACAGCAGCACCGTGGCGTGCAGCGCCAGGGTAAGCAGCCAGGACAGCATCAGGTCGATGGCGTTCATGGCCGGCCCCGGACTTTGGCGGGCCGCTCCGCCAGCAGCGCCTGCACCTTGTCGAGGTCGCCCGGCGCCACCTCGCTTTCGCTTACCAGATGGGCCAGCAAGGCCCGGGGGTCGCCCTTGAACAGGTTCTGGATGAGGTCGCCGACCATGTTGCGGCGGACCTGGGATTCGCTGACGGTCGGCGTGTAATAGAGCTGGCGACCATCGCGGCGCGCGGTCACCACGCCGCGCCGGCCCAGGCGCGTCAGCACCGTTGCCACGGTGGTGTGGGCCAGGCCGCGGCTGTCGGCCAGGGCCGCGGCGACTTCGGCCACGCTGGCCTCGCCGCGCCAGAGCACGCGCATGACGTCGAGCTGGAGCTCGCTAAGCGCTACGCCGTCGGGGGAATCACCGGGAATATCGCTGCTCTTGGGGCTCACGGGCCTTCCTCTACACCTGTCGTTCTACTAGTGTAGTAGGTGGCAGCGCCTTGTCTACGGGCCGGAAGTCATGGGTGGGGTAACGCCGGTGGATTCAGGCCAGGTCGGCCTGGTTCTGCAGGATCAGGTCGGCCAGCCAGGGCTCGCCCTTCTGGGTGAGCTCGAGCGGGGTCATCTGCCAGCCGGTCAGCACCATGGCTTCGGCGATCGAGAATTCCAGCTGGGCCTTGGTGAACTTTCGCTCGCCGGCGATCACCGCCTCGAGTACGGCGCGGCCGGGCATCGGCGCGTCCATTTCCGCGGCCTTGGCGGCATCGGCGGCGGCCGGGTCGGTGCCACCGTTCTTCAGAAGCCATTCGACGCGGCGCTGGGCGTCGCCTTGCGCGTCCTTGCCGGACGCGACTTCGGGCACGGCGGCGGCCAGGATCTTTTGCAGGGTGTTGAGCTGGCCCATGACCTTCATGCGCGCCAGGTTGGCGGCATCGCGGGCGTGTTCGGCGTCTTCGACGTCCTGGCGCAGGCGGTCGCGCTGCGCGGCCAGGCTGGCCAGGTCCTTTTCCAGCACGTCCAGGAGCATCAGCCACTGCGCCGCCTGCGCCGGGGACGCGGCGACGATGGCTTCGCGGAGGGCGTCGACTTGGGCGCGGGGGTCGCTCATCTGGCCGGCAGTATAAACCTAGCGGCTGGGGCCCACGTCAATGAAGCGAAGGAACTCGGCCCGGGTCCGGGCATCCTCGCGGAAGCCGCCCAGCATCTTGGAGGTGACCATGCTGACGCCGCGCTTGTGGATGCCGCGCGTGGTCATGCATTCGTGTGCGCCCACCACCACCACGCCGACGCCACGCGGCTGCAGCACGTCCTGGATGCAGTTGGCGATCTGCGCGGTCATCTTTTCCTGCACCTGGAAGCGGCGGGCATAGGCCTCGACCACCCGCGCCAGCTTGCTGATGCCGACCACCTTGCCGGCCGGCAGGTAGCCGACGTGGGCCTTGCCGATGATCGGGGCCATGTGGTGCTCGCAGTGCGACTCGAACTCGATGTCGCGCAGCACGATCAGCTCGTCGTAACCCTCGACCTGCTCGAAGGTGCGCGCCAGGTATTCGCGCGGATCGACGCCGTAGCCGCTGAACCAGTCGCCGTAGGCCTTGGCGACCCGGCGCGGGGTGTCGATCAGGCCTTCGCGCGCCGGGTCTTCGCCGGCCCATCGCAGCAGGGTGCGGACGGCGTCCTCGGCCTGGTCCTGGGTGACGGGCTTGGTCATGGCAACGGCTCCTCGAACGTGGCGCCCATCCTAACCCCGGCCCGTGTCAGGGCCGCGTGGTGGTGACCCGCCAGGCCAGCAGGCCGCCCAGCGAAACCATCACCGCGGCCAGCCAGAAGCTGGCGCCGGCCATCGGGCCGCGTATTTCATTGGCCGCCACGAAGGCCAGGGTCTGGGTGAACAGCGTCGGGCCCAGGATGCCGGCGATGGAATTGAGGCTGCCGATGGCGCCCTGCAGCCGGCCCTGTTCGCTGGCCGACACCCGCGCGGTCATCAGCGACTGCGCCGCCGGGCCGGCCACGGCCCACAGCGCAGCCACCGGCATGGCCGCCCAGAACCAGTAGCCGTTGGGCGCCAGCGCGTACATCGCAAAGCCCAGGCCGCCGGCAGTGGCGCCGATAAGCACCGTGCGGCGGTCGCCGAAGGTGCGGGCGAAACGCCCGACCAGGCCGCCCTGCACGATCACCGTCAGCACGCCAACCAGCAGCAGGGTCCAGCCGACCATTTCCAGGCCCCAGCCAAACCGGTAGTCGGCGTAGAGCACGAACGTGGTCGGATACACCAGGTGCGCCAACGCCATCAGGAAGCTGACGCCGGCCAGGCCGAACAGCTCGGGATGCGCGCGCAGCATCTTCAGGGAGGCCAGGGGGTTGGCGCGCCGCCATTCGAACGGCGCGCGCCGTTCGGGCGGCAAGGATTCGGGCAGCACGAAGTAGCCGTAGCAGAAGTTCGCCGCGCACAGCCCGGCCGCCACCCAGAACGGCAGGTGCAGGTCAACCGCACCCAGCCAGGCGCCCATCACCGGCGCCACCGTGAAGCCGATGCCGAAGGCCATGCCCAGGCGCCCGAAGGCCGCGGAGCGTTTTTCAGGCGGCGTGACGTCGGCGATGTAGGCGTTGGCGGTGCTGAAGCTGGCCGAGGTCGCACCCGACAGCAGCCGGGCGATGAACAGCAGCGGCAGGGTGTTGGCCATGGCCATGATCAGGAAGTCGATCGCCAGGCCGGCGTTCGACACCAGGATGACCGGCCTGCGGCCGAAGCGGTCGGAAAGCGCGCCCTGCACCGGCTGGGCGAAGAACTGCATCACCATGTAGCCGGTGGCGAACAGGCCGTGCCACATCGTGGCGTCGGCGATTTCGCCGCCGGTGACCTGTTTCAACAGGTGCGGCAGCACCGGGATGATCAGGCCAAAGGCCATCACGTCCACCAGCACCGTGATGAAGATGAAGGCCAGCGCGGCCCTGCGCACGCGCGGCACTCCGGGCAGGGGCGCGTCCATGGGTCTACCTCAGAGAACGCGGCAGAACACGGCCTTGAGGTAGCGGCTTTCCTTCACGTGGGCCATGAACGGATGGTCGCCGCCGGCGCCCGTGACCTTGAGCACCTGCACGGTGCGACCCGAATAAAACGCCGCGCGCCGGATCATGTCCAGGAATTCTTCTTCCGACACCAGGCCGGTGCACGAACAGGTCAGCAGGATGCCGCCCGGGCTGACCACCTGCATGGCCAGCTTGTTCATGTCGTTGTACTTTTTCAGCGCCGGGATCACCTGCTCGCGGTCGCGGGTCAGCTTGGCCGGGTCCAGCACCACCACGTCGAACTGTTCGCCGCGCTGGTGGGCGTCGCGCAGGTAATGGAAAAGGTCGGCCTGCACGAACTTTATCTTCGCGTCGTTGAGGCGGGCGTTCTTCTCGGCGACCTCGAGGATTTCCTCGTCCAGGTCGATGCCGATCACCTCGTCGGCGCCGCCGCGGGCCTTGGCGTAGATGGCGAAACCGCCGGAGTTGCAGCAGATGTCGAGCACGCGCTTGCCGGCGGTGAAACGCGAAAGGAATTCGCGGTTGTCGCGCTGGTCGGCGAAGAAGCCGGTCTTGTGGCCGCTGCCCGGGCTGGCGCGGAACTTCAGGCCGTTTTCGGTGATCAGGCTCGGCTCCGGCGCCGGGGGCGCGCGGAAGTCGAAGCTTTCCTGCTTTTGCACGTGTTCTTCGGAGAAGCTGTAGAAGCGGCAGCCCGGGAACTGGTCGCGCAGCGCGGCGTACACCCATTCGCGGTAGCGGAAGGCGCCGGCCGAAAAGAATTCCACCACCAGCAGGTCGCCGTAGCGGTCGACCACCAGGCCCGACAGGCCGTCGCCTTCGGAATGCACCACGCGCCAGGCGTCGGTGGTTTCATCCAGGCGCAGCGACTGCCGGCGCAGGGCCACCGCGTCGGCGATCTTGCGGGCGAAGAAGGCCTCGTCCACCGCCTCGTCGGCGTCTTCGGTGAGCACGCGCAGGGCGATACGCGAGTGGCCGTTGTAGAAACCACGGCCGACCCACTTGCCGGTGTTGTCGACGATGTCCACGATGCTGCCCGGCTTGGGCTTGGCATCGGGCTTGACCACCATCTTCTGGAAGATCCAGGGGTGGTTGGACCGGCGCTCGATCTTGAGCGAAATCACGGGCAGGGCAGGCGTATTCATCGGCGGATTGTACCGGGGCCGGCCCGGCGCTGCCCCGCCTCAGCCGGCCGGGGACAGCTCCACCCGGTCGCCGCCGGCGCGCTTGGCCTGGTACATGGCCAGGTCCGCGCGCTGGAGAACGGCCTCCAGCGGCTCGTCGACGCGGAGCTGGGCGACGCCGATCGACACCGGCACCGGGATTTCCTCGCCCCGGTAGAGCATGTGCGCGTGGTTGATGGCCTCGCGCAGGCGTTCGGCCACCACCCGGGCGCCGGCGGCGTCGGTGCTGGGCAGCACGGCGACGAATTCATCGCCACCCAGCCGGCCCAGGATGTCCTCGCCGCGCAGCACCAGCCGCGCCCGCGCCGCCAGGTGCCGCAGCACGCCGTCGCCGGCGGCATGGCCCAGGGTGTCGTTGATAGCCTTGAACTGGTCCATGTCCAGCAGCAGCACCGACAGCGGGCGGCCGTGGCGGCGCGATTCAAGCAGCAGCCGGTGGCCTTGTTCGACCAGGCCGCTGCGCGCCAGCACGCCCGTGAGCGGATCGACCGTGGCCAGCCTGCGCAGGTCCTCGTAGGCCCGTTCGGTGTGCATCAGCACGAAGCCCAGGCTCAGGAACATCACGCCCACGCAGGCGTAAACGAAGACCACCATATCGCTGGGCCCGGCCTCGAACAGGCTGCCCTCGGGCCGCGGCGCCAGCACGTGCTCGACGAAACGCCAGCAGGCGACCAGCATCCCGAATGCCGCGAAGGCGCCGGTCAGCCGCGCCGCGGTGAAGCCGTCGCGGCGGTAGGCAGACGCCATCGCCAGGGCGATGGTGCCCAGCAGGGTGATCGCCGCGACCGAATTTACCAGCACGCGCGCGCTGTAGTGCGGGCGGAATTCAGAGAACCAGGCCAGGCCGGCGACCGCTGCCAGCACCACGCCCCAGAGCCGGTAGCGGTACTCGGGGAGCCCCTGGAAGCCGCGCACGGCCCGCGCCATTTCGGCGAAACCCAGCAGCAGCAGGCCATTGCCCAGGGAAATGGACACCGGGTCGGGCAGCTGGCCGCGTGCCGCGAGCAAGGCCCAAGCCATCGGCTGCAGCAGCAGGCCGACGGTCCAGATGCGCAGGTGCCGCCGGCGCTCGGTCGGGAAGTGCTGGCCGGCCTGGGTCAGGAAAAGCACCGTCAGCGCGCTCAGCAGCACGCCCACCTGCATCACCGAAAGTACGTCCAGCGCCATGCGGTCCCCGTCCGAGGCCACCCGGCCACGGGCCTGAGATTAGCGCGGAGGCGCCGCGAAAGGGTGTGATTGACATCAAGTTAACCCGACATGACAGAATCTGCGCCCAGAAGGGGAGTAGCTCCCGCTGCCGAGATCGTCATCACGGGCCCGGACTCATGTCCAAAGCCCCGGTCCGGCAGGCAGGCCCAAGGCCTGCGAGCGAGACCTTCGCCCGCCCATGACGACGTTTGTTCCGACCCGGAACAAAGCGCCGTGGCCCGGACGACAGGCCACGCACCGGAGAATTTTTCTTGGAAACCATCGGCACCCCACTCATGTGGACCGCTTTTACGGTCCTGGTTTTGGTCGCGCTTGCCGTCGACCTGTTGGTACTTCGCCAGAACGGCCCGCACAAGGTCAGCACGCGCGAAGCGGTGATCTGGTCGGTGGCGTGGATCGCGCTGGCCATGGTCTTCAACGCCGGGCTGTGGTGGTACCTGCAGGGGCAGATGCCGGCGCAGGACGCCGACCGCATCGCGCTGGAGTTCCTTACCGGCTACCTGGTCGAAAAAGCGCTGGCGGTCGACAACATCTTCGTCTTCCTGATGTTGTTCACCTACTTCGCGGTGCCGCCGCAGTCGCAGCAGCGGGTGCTCATCTTTGGCGTGCTGGGCGCGATCGTGCTGCGCGGCATCCTCATCTTCGTCGGCGCGGCGCTGATCGCGAAGTTCCACTGGATCCTCTACATCTTCGGCATTTTCCTGCTGGGTACCGGCGCCAAGATGCTGTGGGCCGCCGGCCAGGAGCCGGACATGGACAAGAACCCGGTGCTGCGCTGGCTGACCGGGCGTTTCCCGATGGTGCGGCGCTACCACGGCGAAGCGCTGTGGCTGGGCCAGGGCCGGCGCCGCAAGTACACGCCGTTGTTCATCGTGCTGGTGATGATCGCGGTCACCGACGTCATCTTCGCGGTCGATTCGATCCCGGCGATCTTCGCCATCACCACCGACCCGTTCATCGTGCTCACCTCGAACGTGTTCGCGGTGCTGGGCCTGCGCGCTCTGTATTTCCTGCTGGCCGGCGCGGCCGAGAAGTTCCACCTGCTGGCCTATGGCCTGGCGATGGTGCTCATCTTCATCGGCGCCAAGATGCTGCTCGTGGACATCTACAAGATCCCGGTGGCGATTTCCCTGGGCGTGGTCGCGGCGACCATCGCCACGTCGATGGTGATGAGCCTGTGGATCAAGCCGCGTCCGCCCAAGAACGTGCTGCCCGGGGGCTGAGCCGGGCTTGCGCCCGCGGCCTGCGGACCCCACTTCGGGAGGATGGACACCCAACGCCAGCGCCACGCCGATGCCGTGCGCGGCCACTTCCGCCGGTCGCTGCTGGCTTCGATGGCCTTTGTCGCGCTGATCGGCGCGATTTTCTTCGCGACGCCGGCGCTGGGCGGGCTGCGCGACTTCGCGCTGGTGCCCCTGCAGGCCAAGGGCCTGGTCGGCATTGTCACCGCGCCGCTGCTGCACGGTTCGGCGGGGCACTGGCTGGCCAATGCCAGCGCGCTGCTGGTGCTGGGCACCCTGGTCGGCACCGTCTACCCGCGGGCGGCGCTGCGCGCGCTGCCGGTGCTGTGGCTGGTGTCGGGCCTGGTGACCTGGCTGATCGGCCGCCCGTCCTTCCATATCGGCGCCAGCGGGCTGACCCACGGGCTGATGTTCCTGCTGCTGTTCCTGGGCCTGTTCCGGCGTGACAAGGCGGCGATCGCCGCGGCGCTGATCGCTTTTTTCCTTTACGGCGGCATGGTGCTGACGATCCTGCCGCGTGAACCCGGCGTGTCCTGGGAGTACCACCTGGGCGGCGCCCTGGCCGGCATCCTCGCCGCCTGGCGCTGGCGGCGACTGGACCCGCAGCCGCCCCGCAGGCGCTACAGCTGGGAAATCGAGGAAGAGCAGGCAGCCGCGATGGCCGAGGCCGAGGCTGCGCAGTTCGAACCACCGCGACCCGAAGAGGTGCCCGTGCTCTGGGAGCGCCCGGATCCGCCCCCAACTGGCGTGGTGCTGCCGTTCCGGCCCCGCCGGGACGAGGACGACGCCGGACGCTGAAATTCTCGGGCTTGCGCCCCCGCCGGAGGGGTGGAACCCTTGGGCCGAGGCCAGCCATCGCCAAAGGAGGCGATGCCTTCCGTGGAGTGGTCCTTCGACATCCGTTCCGGCCTGCTGGTCGGGGCCCTGCTCACCCTTCTGATCGGCGTCGTGCTGGCGATCGTCGCCCGCGCCATGCCCGTCGTCTTCCGCCCGTCGATGAACTGGTGGGTGGCCGCGACCCTGCTGCAACCCGCTGGCTTCGTACTGCTCAGCCAGCGTGACCAGCTGCCGGCCTGGGTGACGATCGTGCTCGCCAATGCCTTCATCGCCGGTGCGTTTGCCGCCTATGCGGTGGCGCTGCGGCGATTCCACCGGCTCAAGGTGCCGCACGGGCTGCTGTGGGGCATGGTGGCCTTGGCGGTGGCGGTCTCGGTCTGGTTCGGGCTGGTGCAGTACGACCTGACCAAGCGGCTCATCGCCATATCCATCGTGCTGGCCTGGATGCTCGGCTACTGCGCCTGGACGATCTACCGCGGTCCCGACGTGCGCGGCCTGGTGCGCCATGTCGCCGGGGGCGCGTTCCTGCTGGCGGCGCTGATCATGGCCTACCGCGCGGTGGTGCTGACCTGGGACCCGGGCCAGGTGATCGCCGTCTTCCAGCTGACCCACGTGCAGCTGCTCACCTACGCCGTCGGCAGCATCCTGCCGGTGGTGGCGACGGTGGGTTTCCTGCTGCTGTGCACCGACCGCAGCCAGCGCGAACTCGAACGCGCCGCGCGCATGGACTACCTCACCGACGTCTACAACCGCCGCGCGATCGAAGAACTGGGCACGCGCGCCCTCGCCGGTGCGCGCCGCCACGGCATGCCGCTCGCCCTGCAGGTGGTGGACATCGACCACTTCAAGCGCATCAACGACGAACTGGGCCACGCCGCCGGCGACCTGGCCCTGGTGCGCGCGGTCGAACGCATCCGCGAATGCCTGCGCGCCGAAGACCTGCTGGGCCGGCTGGGCGGTGAGGAATTCATCGTGCTGATGCCCAACACCGACGGCGCCAGCGCGGTGGCCGCGGCCGAGCGAATCCGCGAAGCGTTTTCCGACCGCCCGCTGGACCTGCAGGGACAGGCGCGCAAGGTGACGCTGTCGATCGGGGTGGCGGTGCTGGCGCCGGCCGACCGCTTGTTCTCGCAGCTGCTGCAGCGCGGCGACCGGGCCATGTACGCCGCCAAACACGCGGGCCGCGACCTGGTGATGGCCGACGCGATGAGCGGCTGGGAAAGCCCGTCCGACTAGCACCAAGGTCTTCATTCCCAGCAGCCTGGCCCGGTGGTAGCGTCAGGGCATTGACCCTGGGAGTGCCCCGAATGAAGCAGCTGCTGGTTCCGATCGCCCTGACCCTGCTGGTGGCCTGCGGCCGCGAACCGGCGCCGGACGCGCCTGGCGCCGCGCCAAAAGCCGCAACACTGGAAGCCGACGGTGCCCGCCGCATCCACGCCGACGTCGCCTTCCTGGCCGACGACCTGCTTGAAGGGCGCGCGGCCGGCACCCGCGGTTACGACCTCGCCGCGCTCTACGTCGCCAACCGCTACCGTGCCATCGGCCTGGAACCGGTCGGCGACGACGGCAGCTACCTGCAGGCCGTGGCCCTGGTCGAAGGCAGGCGCGAACGCGACGGCGCCAGCTTCAGCCTCAGCCGCGGCGGCGAACTCATCAACTTCGCGTTCCAGGACGATTTCCTGCCCGGCGTGAACTACAACGCCGGCACCCACGCCGTGACCGCGCCCCTGGTGTTCGTGGGCCAGGCGGTGCACGCGCCCGAACTCAAGCACGACGACTTCGACGGCGTCGACGTCCGCGGCAAGATCGCCGTTTATTTCTCCGGCGCGCCCGCCTCTTTCCCGAACACCCAGCGCGCCTTCCACGCCTCGGGCCGGCAGAAGCTGATGGCGCTGGCCGCGCGCGGCGCCATCGGCGCGGTGACGATCGGCAATCCGGTGGACGAGGCCAAGTACCCCTGGGCACGCGGGGCACGCAACTGGGCGATGCCGGGCATGCGCCTGGTTGGTCCGGACGGCCAGCCGCTGGACGCCTGGCCGGAGCTGCGTGCCACCGCCAGCCTGGGCGTGCATGCGGCGCGCCGCCTGTTCGAGGGTGCGGAAATGGACGCCGAAGAAGTGTTCGCGCGCCGCGAGGCCGGCACGCTGGAAGCCTTCGACCTCGAGGGCCAGGCCACGCTGGCCGGCCGCACCACGCTGGCCCGGGTGACCAGCCACAACGTCGTCGGCAAGCTGGCCGGCACCGATTCCGCGCTGGCGTCCGAACACATCGTCTACACCGCCCACCTCGACCACGTCGGCCTGGGCGCCGAAGTGGACGGCGACGGCATCTAC
>CAZXTV010000014.1:0-15732 GCA_964643705.1 uncultured Arenimonas sp.
ACGCCGGCGCACTCATCGTCGTGCCCTACCACGTGGAGTGGGCGCAGGAACTGGGACAGGCCGCCGACCTGCTGCGGCAGGCGGCCGAAGTGGCCACTGACGAAGGCTTCCGCACCTACCTGCGCCTGCGCGCCGACGCCCTGGTGTCGGGCGACTACCAGCCCAGCGATATGGCCTGGATGGACATGAAGACCAGCCCGATCGACGTGGTCATCGGCCCGCTCGAAAGCTACCAGGACGCCCTGTTCGGCACCAAGACCGCTTTCGAGGCCTTCGTGCTGGTGCGCGACATCGAATGGAGCGAACGGCTGGCGAAGTTCGCCGCGCACCTGCCGGCGCTGCAGCGCGGCCTGCCCGTGGACGAGGCCTACAAGGCCGAGATGCCCGGCACCGACGCCGACCTCAATGCCTATGACGCCATCTACTACGGTGGCGACGCCAATTCCGGCGCCAAGACGATCGCCATCAACCTGCCCAACGACGAAGAGGTGCAGCTGGCCAAGGGCTCGCGTCGACTCCAGCTCAAGAACGCCATGCGCGCCAAGTTCGACCGGATCCTGGTGCCGATCAGCCAGGAGCTGATCGCCGACGACCAGCAGGCCAACATCAGCTTCGACGCCTTCTTCGAGAACGTGATGTTCCACGAAGTCGCGCACGGCCTGGGCATCAAGAACACGCTCGACGGCAAGGGCACGGTGCGCGAGTCGCTGACCGACCTCACCAGCGCCTACGAAGAAGGCAAGGCCGACATCCTGGGCCTTTACATGATCGGCGCGCTGGGCGACATGGGCGAGCTGGACAAGCAAAAGCGCATGGACAACTACGTCACCTTCCTGGCCGGCATCTTCCGCTCGGTGCGTTTTGGTGCCTCGAGCGCGCACGGCAAGGCCAACATGGTCGCCTTCAACTGGCTGCAGCGCGAAGGCGCCTTCAGCCGCGACCCCGACACCGGCCGCTACCGCGTTGACTACGAACGCATGGAGTCGGCGGTGGATTCGCTGTCGGCCCGCATCCTCACGCTGCAGGGCGACGGCGATTACGACGGCGCGAAGGCCTTGCTCGACGAGATGGGTGTCATCGGCCCCGACCTGCAGGCAGACCTGAACCGGGTGGAAGCCGCGGGCATCCCGGTGGACATCGTGTTCCGCCAGGGTCCGGAAGTGCTGGGGCTGTAAAGCCGCCAGCCGCCGCGGGTTTCAAGCCCGGCCGGGCGCGCGCCGTCGTCGTCAGCGCAGCTGGCTGTCCTTGCTGCCGCGGCGGTTGTAGCCACCGCCGGCGGCCTGGTCTTTATCCGAGGCCTCCTGGCAGGGCACGCACAGGCGAACGCCCGGCAGCGCACGCCGCCGGGCCTCGGGAATAGGCTCGTCGCAGGCTTCGCAATGTTCCAGGCTCGGGCCCTTGGGCAGCTGGCTGCGGGCTCGTTTGATCGCGTCCTTCACGGTCGCGTCGATCTGGTCCTGGACAGCGCCGTCGCCGGCCCAACCGGTCGCCATGGCGGTCTCCTGACGGGGGTTCAAGAAGGGCCGCCAGTATAGTCCCGCGCCGCTTGGCGCGCCCCGCAGCCTTCAGCCGCGGGCCAGCTTCAGCCGCCGCAGCCGCCGCAGCAAACCGAAGCCTGCGGCTGGATGGCCGACGGCCCGACCGGATAGCCGGCCTCGGCCAGCAGTCCGGCCAGTTCACCGGTGGTCAATTGCGCCGCCACGCGCAGCCCCGCGTGCAGCGGGTCCAGGTCGACCACGGCCGCCGGATCTGCGTTGCAAAGCACCTTGCGCACTGCCTCCAGGTCCACGTCCGCCCGCTGCATCACCACATTAAATTCCATGATCATTTTCCTTGGTGTGGGCCCTTCGGCCGCCAGGTGCCCAGCCTCGCCCACGACGCCCGCCCACGCCCTGACCCCGGTCAAGCCGACGCCAGCGTGGGCGACAGCACCCTCGGTGTTCGCAGGAAAGGTAAGTATCACTAACAATTGACGCCACACCCACCTGTAACCATGCATAACGCAACAGGTTTAATTACCATCGGATATCGTCTTTGGACCCGTGGCCCCGCCCCTTGAGCGCCGCCTCCTGCAGGACCGCACCGCCGGAAGCCCCGTATGCCCGGTTCTGCCGGGCCCTGGGGGCTTGCTGCCTTTGGCTGACGCTGGCCAGCGTGGCGGCGGCGGCCCCTGGCGCGCGGCTGGGCGCCGGCGTCGAGCAGTTGGATCTGCTGCCGCATCTGTCGGTGTTGGAAGATCCCGGGCAAACCCTGCAGCTCGACGACCTGCTTCGTCCCGAAGTCGCGCGCCGCTTCACCCCGCTCGACGGCCGGACCGCCAGTTTCGGCTACAGCAGCTCGGCCTGGTGGCTGCATTCCACGGTTACCAACGCTTCCGACCAGCCGCGCGACCTGGTGCTGCGGCAGAGTTACGTCCTGCTCGATTATTTCGACCTCTACCTGGTCGACCAGGGTCGCGTGCTCAGGCGCTGGACCACCGGCGACACCCTGCCCTATTCCACCCGGCCGATACCACACCGTGACTACCTGTTCCCGCTGACGATCCAATCCGGGCAGTCGCTGGACATCTACCTGCGCGCCCGATCCGACGGACCGGTGAACGCCGCCCTGGTCCTGTATGCGCCCGAGGCCCTGGTACCGGCCCTTGGCATCGAACAACTGGCGATGGGCGCGTTGTTCGGCAGTTTCGTGCTGCTGGCGCTGTGCACGGCGCTTCTTTATGGCTTCGTGCGCGATCAAGCCTTCGCCTACTACCTGTTCTACGTGCTGTGTTACGGCGGATACATGGCCGTTTTCAACGGCATCGCCCAGCAGCACCTGTGGCCGGAAACGCCATCACTGTGGGGAGTGGCCCAGGTCGTGCTGCTGATGCTGGCGCTGCACTTCCTGCTGCTGTTCTCGCGCAGCCTGCTGCGCGCCAAGGGTCGCTCGCGCTGGCTCGACCACAGCTTCGTGGCGCTGCAGACGGTCATTTTCGCGGTGATGGTGGCTTCGCCTTTCGTCAGCTACGGCACGCTGGTGCGGCCGATCACCTTCATCGTCGCGACGTCGGTGTTCATGGTGGTGGCCATCGGCATCAGCGGCTTGCGTGCGCGACAGGCGGCAGCCGGCTATTTCCTGCTTGCGTGGTCGGTGTTCCTGGTCGGCGTGCTGCTCTACCTGGCCAAGTCGGTGGGCCTGTTGCCGCATACCTGGCTGACCCAGTACGGTTTCCAGATCGGAACGATCTTCGAGTTCGTACTGCTTTCGGCGGCGCTGGGCATCCGCGTCAAGGAAATCCGCCAGCAAAGCCGCACCGACAGCCTGACCGGGCTGGCCAACCGCAGCCGCTATGATGAGCTGGTCGAACAAGCCTTTGTCCAGGCACGTGCGGCCGGGACCACACTGGGGCTGCTGGTTATCGACGTCGACCATTTCAAGCGGGTGAACGACACGCACGGACACGCCGTCGGCGACCGCGTGCTCGAAGGCGTGGCCGAAGCTCTGCGCCGCCAGCTGCCGCCGCAGGCGGTGGCCAGCCGCTACGGCGGCGAAGAATTCGTGGTGCTGGTGCCGCGCACCGACGCCGTCGCCCTGGTGGCGCTGGCCGAACAACTGCGCCGCGCGATTGCCGTGGCTACGCCGGGAATCCCGGTGACCGCCAGCATCGGCGCGGCCACCTCCGCCGACCACGCCTTCGCAGATCCGCGCGGCTTGTTCCGCGCCGCCGACGAAGCGTTGTACGCGGCCAAGCGTACCGGCCGGGACCGCGTGGTTGGCTGGGACCAGGCCCTTCCGCGGCATCCGGCGGTATCGCTGGCGGTCGCGCCATGACCTGCGGGGCCGCAGGCCACGGACTGCGTTCACTCGCCTGGCTGTTGCTCGCCCTGGTGCCACTGGCCGCGGCCACGAGCGTCGAACCGGGCGCGAGCGTCACGCCGCTCAAGGCGCCGGCAGGCAGCCCGCCCACCTTCACCATCTTCACCCCCCGCGACGGACTGGGCGACGAAATCTGGAGCACCGTCGGCCAGGGCCCGAACGGTTTCGTCTGGGCGGGGTCGGCGTCCACGCTTTCGCGCTTCGACGGCTACCGCTGGCACGGCTTCGACGACGCGCCTGGCCGCAGCCTGGTGCGCGACATGGCCAACGACCGCCAGGGCCGGCTGTGGGTCATCTTCGAACGCGAAGGCCTGGCCTATTACGACGGCGATGGCTGGAAGCGCGTCGGCGAGGCGCGTTTCCACCAGCGTTTCTCGACCGTGGGCGAAGGTGATTCCACCGAACTGTGGGTGGCCCACAACGACGGCCTGGCGCGCCTGGAAGGCGACACCTGGGTGGAAGACCCGGGCAATCCCGTTGGCAGCCTGGGCCGCGCCATCGCCTTCGCGCGCACCTCCGGCGTCGGCGGTGAACCCCGCGAATGGCTGGCCACCGCCGACCGCGGCCTCTGGTACCGCCGCGCCAGCAGCGAAGCCTGGCGCCGCTACGACCACCCTGCCCTGGCCAACCTGGCGATAACCGACCTCAAGCGCGTCCAGGACCGGGGCGTGGAGTCGCTGTGGGTCGTGAGTTATGGCGGCGGCGTCGCGAGGCTGACCGGCGACCAGCTGCGCCTGTGGCGCGCAGACACCGGCGAACTGCCCACCGAAGCCATTTACTCCGCCGTGGCGACCCACGGCGCCGACGGCGAAGCCCAGGTCTGGATGGCGTCGCGTGCAGGCCTGCTGCGTTTCCACGGCGAACGCGTCGACGTATTCGACCGCCGCCACGGCCTGCCCGCCGAAGCCGTGCGTGGCATCAAGCTCCAGCGCAACAGCGACGGCGTCGAGTCGCTCTGGCTGGCCACCGAAGGCGGCGTGGCACGCGCCACGCTCGCCGCCAGTCCCTGGAACACCGTGTCCCTGCTTGGAGCCGCCGACAACGGCAGTTTCGGCGTGCTGGTCGAACCCGACGGACGCGGCGGCGAACGCCTGTGGGTAGGCTCGTCCCGCGAAGGGCTGGCGCTGCTCGAACAGGGCCGCTGGCGCTATTTCCGCGAAGGCCCGGGCGGTCTGCCGGCCCGTTCGGTCCGGGGCATCTGGCGTATTCCCGGCGACGACGGGCGCGACCACCTGCTGCTGTCCCAGCCCGGGGCGCCGCTGCTCGAGATCGGTGCCGATTTCGAAATCCATCCGCTGGACGTGCCCTGGCCGGTGCAGCCCGAGACCGGCGCCAACCATGTCCTCGCGCGCACCGTCGACGGCCAGGTGGAATGGTGGGTGGCCACCAACCATGCCGGCGTGCACCGGCTTCGCGGCGGCCAGTGGACCAGCTTTCGGTTCATCGGCGACGGGAAGCACAGCGCGGTGCACTGGCTGCTCGCCCAGACCGATGCCCAGGGCCGGGACTGGCTCTGGGCCGCCGACTCGCGTGGCATCGCGCGCTTCGATGGCGACCGCTGGGAACGCTTGAACGGCAACCTGGGCCTGCCCCGCGACGGCTTCCGGTCGCTGGCGCTCTACCAGGAAAACGGCCGCGACGTGCTCTGGGGCAGCAGCACCCACCACGGCATCCTGCGCCTGGACGTCCAGGATCCGCTACGCCCCATGCCGGCCACCGGCAGCGCGCCGCCACCGCCGCCCGACCCCACCATCTACAGCACGCTGCGCGACCGCCAGGGGCGCATCTACGTGTGCACCAACAACGGCGTGCAGCAGCTCACGCCACGCGACGGTGGCGGCTGGGACGAGCGTGTGTTCCGGCGCCGCGACGGCCTGGTGCACGACGAGTGCAACACCAATTCGCAGTTCGTCGACCGCCACGACCGCTACTGGGTGGGCACCCTGGGCGGCCTGTCCCTGTACGACCCGAACCTGAGCCGGCCGGGCCCGGCGCCAAGAGCCAAACCCCTTCGCCTGACCGCGCTGCGCGTGGCCGGGAAATCGCTGCCGGTGCCCGCCGATGGCGGCCTGGCACTGCCCGCCGGGCAGCATGAGCTGCGCATCGAATTCAGCCTGCTCACCGGCCTGCGGGAACGCGAATCGCTCTACCGCACCCAGATGATGGGACTGGAACCCAAGCCCGGCGCCTGGAGCCCGCAGCACGACCGGATCTTTTCGGGACTGGCGCCCGGCGACTACCGGTTCCGCGTGGAGGCCCGCGACTTCGCCGGCGTCGAGGCAAGCCCCATCGAACTGACGGTGACCGTGCCGCCGCTGTGGTGGCAGCAAGCCTGGCTGCAGGGCCTGGCCCTGGGTGCGCTGGTGCTCGCCGGCCTGCTGCTGGTGGCGCTGTACAACCGCGGCCTGCGCCAGCGCCAGCGTCAGCTGCGCCAGGAAGTCGCTGAACGCACCTCCGAGCTCAACGACGCCAATCAGCGCCTGACCGAACTGTCCTACCTCGACCCGCTTACCGGCATCGCCAATCGCCGGCGCCTGCTCGAAGCGATGAAGGCCGAAATCGAACGCGCCAGGGAACAGCAAAAGCCGCTGGGCCTTATCGTCGCCGACGTCGATCGTTTCAAGCAGTACAACGATCGCTTCGGCCACCTGGCCGGCGACGCCGCGCTGCGCGCCATCGCCACCGCCATGGGCAGCGCCATGCGCGAACAGGACCTGGTGGCGCGCTTTGGCGGAGAAGAGTTCGCCTGCCTGATGATCGACGCCGACCTGGCCATCGTGCAGCGCGTGGCCGAACGCATGCGCCTGCTGGTCGAAGCCCTGCCGCCGCGCGCCCTGGGCAACGCCACCCAGACCCTGACCATCAGCGCCGGCGTGCTCAGTCGCATACCGCGGGCCGAAGACTCCCCCGAGAGTTTGTTGCACGATGCCGACCAGGCCCTATACGGTGCCAAGGCTTCTGGCCGCAACCGCGTGCAAGTCGCAACGGACTGAACCAATCCAAAGGTACCCGGGGAAACCACCATGCTTTCGCATGCCCACCGCGCCTTGCTTCTGGCGACCTTCATCCTGTTCGCAGCGCCAGCCCGCGCCGGCGATTCCTTTGAGCGAATCACGCCCGAAGAAGCCGGCTACGATCCCTCCCGACTCGAGCAGCTGCGCACATTGCTCGCGCAGCGCGGCTCGGAGTCCATGCTGCTGCTCAAGGACGGCAAGGCCTTCTTCGAGTACGGGGACATCAAGGCCAAGCGGCTCGTGCACTCTATGCGCAAGCCCTTGCTGAGCGCGCTCATCGGCACCGAACTCGGGCGCGGCTGCCTGTCCCTGGACAAGACGCTCGCCGACTACGGCATCGATGAACGCTCGCCCGGCCTGACCGAGGCAGAGAAGTCCGCGACCTTGCGGCAGGTGCTGCAGTCGATGTCCGGCGTCTACCATCCGGCGACCGCCGAAACCGAGGGCATGGTGGCGGCGCGGCCTGCGCGGGGAAGCCACGCACCGGGCACGCACTACTACTACAACAACTGGGACTTCAACGTCGCCGGCGCCATCTTCGAAAAATGCGCGGGCCAGGGCGTGCACGAGGCTTTCGCGGAACGAATCGCAGCACCGCTGGGCATGCGCGACTTCACGGCTCGCATTGTTTCCCTTCCAGACGTAGCCGCCCTTCCGGCCTGGGCGGATGGCTTCCGCCAGCTGGAACCGGAACGCTCCCGCTACCGGGCCTATCATTTCCGCCTTTCCGCACGCGACCTGGCCCTGTTCGGCCAGCTCTACCTGCAGCGCGGCCAGTGGCAAGGTCGTTCGCTCGTGCCTGCGGAGTGGGTGGACGAAAGTACGGCGCCCCTGTCGGTGACCAATGCCGAGTACGGGCTGGCCTACGGCATGCTCTGGTCGTCACTGGTGCCCGGGCCCGACCAGAAGCGGCCGTCTTTCTACCACGCCGGCGTCGGGGTACACATGCTGGGCGTCTACCCCGACCTGGGGCTGGTGATGGTGCACCGGGTGAACAGCGAACAGCCCTATTCATTCAACGGCGGCGATCTTTACGCGGTGATCCGGACCATGCACGGCGCCCGGATCGATTGAACCGCCCCCGACTAGGGGTCGGCACGCCCCACCGAAGTCGGATAACCCAGCACCACCCAGCCACCGATGCCTTCCCACAGCACGGCCGTGTTGGTGAACCCTTCTTCGCGCAGGAACTTGTTCACCGAATCGGCGGCGGCGCGCGGGCATTCGCAGTAGCTGATGATCCAGGTGCCGTCCCTGGGCAAGGCACCGATGACCTCTTCGGGATTGCTGTAATAAGGGATCGGAACCGAGCCTTCGATGTGCGCCAGCTGCCACATCGACGCCACGCGGGTGTCGAGCAGCACCAGCCGGCGTTTTTCCTTCAGCGCCCGGTCCAGGTCGGCGGCGGTGATGTAGTGGCCGTTCTTGAATTCGAACTCCGGCGCTTCGCCTTCGGGGTTCAGCACCGCATCGGCCAGGGCCGGCGGTGGCACCAGCGGTCGTGGTTCGGTGTTCCAGCCGGTGGCACGGCTGCGCAGGAAGGCGGTGACGCCGTCCATCTGCGTCGGCGACAGCGTGCCGGCGAAGGCTTCCATCGGCGTGCCGTCGCGGCCATGTTCGATGGCATGGCGCAGGAAGTTGTCGGGCGTGGTGGCCAGCATGGCCGGGTTGCCGAGCGCGGTGCCGGTGATGCCTTCGCCTTCATCGCCGTGGCAGCTGGCGCAATGCTGTCCGTACACGGCCGCGCCCGCTTCCGGGTCGCCCGCGACGCGGTCGCTGCCGACGCGGATCGGTTCCGGGCTACCGCCCTTTTCGTGCAGCCACACCACCATGCGCCGCACTTCGGCCATGGTCATCGGCCCGCCGATTTCGTCGAGGTAGCCGCCCATCGGTGTGCCGGGGCGGCCGTAGGCGATGGACTCGCGCAGCACCCAGGGAAAGGCCGTGCGCAGCAGCGACTGGGACTTCAGCGACGGCGCGTGGTCATTGGCGTGGCCCGCGCGGTCGGGGCCGTGGCACAAGGCGCAGTAGCGCTGGTAGTCGGCTTCCGCGGCGGCGGCTTCCTCCGGCGGCAGGGACGGAATGGGCCGCGGGTCGGCGGCCAGGGCCAGGGGCGACACCAGCAGCAGCGCTGCCAGTAGGACGTTGGGGCTCGATGTGCTCATGCCGGTCATGCGCTCCGCGGGACGTGTCGCTACTTTGCCATACGGCCGGTCCGTCGCGGACCGGCCAGGCGGGGGCCATGCGTCAGGGGCTCAGGCGGTGTTCCGCGCGTGCCAGGCCTTGAGCAGTTCCGCTTCGCGCTCGCGGGAAATCCCCGCGCGTACTTCGGCCTGGCGGCCTTCCGGCAGGCCGCGGTACCAGGCCAGCAGGTCGGCCACGGTGGTGGCCAGTGGCCGGAACGTCAGCCCGGCGGCGATGGCGCGGGCATTGCTGACCGTGCCGTAGCCCGAATACGGCGAGCCGGCGCGTGGCACCCAGATCGGCAGCGCGACCTCGTTCTTCTCGATGAACTCCAGCGGCACGTGGGTGAAGCTGGCCGGGCCGCCGGTCACCGCGTGGCAGCCATGCACCGCGGCGTCCATGGTCAGCGTGTAATCCGGGCCGCAGGCATTGAACACGCCGGTGCTGCCGTTTTCGGCCAGGCGGATCATCCATTCGCCCAGGTCGCGGCCATCGATGACCTGGATGGGGTCCTGGCCGTCGCCCGGCACCATCACTTCGCCACCTTGCGCGATGCGCTTGGGCCAGTAGGTGAAGCGGTCGGTGTCGTCGCGCGGGCCGACGATGTAACCCGGGCGCACGATGGTGACGTCCTTGCCGAATTGCTTGTGCGCCTCGGCTTCGCTCAGGGCCTTGAGCTGGCCGTAGAGCTCCATGTTGGCGCGCATGCTTTCCCAGGTTTCGGCCATCGCGTCCTTGCCGGCGTACTGCGCCAGCGCCGAGTCTTCGTCGATGCCATGTTTGCTGCCGTCGGCGTACACCGAGATGGTGGAGATGAAAAGGTAATGCCCCACATTGCCGGCCAGCACCTTGCCGGCGTCGCGCACCCAGTACGGCAGGCTGGTGGGGTTGTCGATGCATACGTCCCACTTGCGGCCTTTCAGCGACGCCAGGTCGCCGGTGGTGCGGTCGCCCACCAGCTGTTCTACCTGGCCGGCCCACTCCAGCGCCGGGCGCTTGCCGCGGTTGAAGGTGGTGACCTTGTGCCCGCGCGCCAGCGCGTAGGCCACCTGGAAGGGGCCGGTGAAGCCGGTGCCGCCCAGGATCAGGATGTCCAGCGGCTTGGCGGCCCTGGGCACGTTGGACAGCGACGCGGACGCCGCGGCAAAAGACGGCAAGGCAGCGCCGGCGGCCGCAAGAGCCCCCAGCTTGAGCAAGTCGCGACGGGTGGTCATGGTGTTCCCCTGGGTTGGCTGGCACGGCCTGAGGCTCGCACAGTGGCAGGCCACGGGGCCGTCCGCACATGGCGAAAGTTGGGGTCCCGCAGCTCCGCACGTAGACTGCCCCTTGCCGACACCCCGAGCCCGCCATGCCCCACGCCACCGAGGACTCCGACAACGCCGGCCAGGCGCGGAGCCAACCGATACCGCGTCTGCTGGGCGCCCTGCCTGATGCGCTGACGGCGGGGTTTTTCGTGGTGCTGTGGGTGGCGCCGCAGCTGCTGTGGCCGCAGGCCCTGCGCACCGGCCTGCTGATGATGCTGGTGGAATTCATCCTGGTGCATGCGGCCGGCATGCTGGGCGGGATCGTGCTGGCACGCGAAGGCCAGGCCAGTGGGCGCTGGAAGCCGATTCTCGGCTTTGGCGCGTTCTATCTGCTTTTCATCGCAGCCTGGGCCTGGCAGTTCCAGGCCTGGTGGCCGCTGCTGGCCCTGGCCTGGCTGCTGGCCGGCAAGCTGGCCCTGGTGCTGCAGCCGGCGCCCAACGCCGACAAGCGCCACCAGCTGGCGTCCGACTGGGCCATCGGGGTGATGGCCTACCTGGCTGGCGTTTTCCTGACGACCTTCCTGCCCGTACCGCGGCTCGGCCTGGACCGCGCGATCGTCGCGGCCGCCGACCTGCCCGGCGACAGCGGCCACTGGCTGACACACCCGCAGTCGGTGGTTGCCTTCGGTGTCCTCTACTTCGGCGCGCTGGCGCTGGTGAAGGCCCTGGGCTGGCGGCTGCCGGCGGCGCAGCTGCCCGCCGCCCGGGGCAAATAATCGCCGGTCAGCGCTTGGGCTGCAGGTGGTCGCGGCGTTCGGCGATGGCCTTGGCCGCGGCCAGGATCACGTCGCCGGGGATGCGCACGGTGTAGTCCGGATGGCTGTAGCCAAACTGCAGCGTGCCTTCGGCATCGACGATGAAGACCGACGGCACCGGCAGCGCACGATGGCTTGCGCCCGACGCGGCTTCCAGGTCGATGCCAAACTCCTTGTACTTGGCTGCAGTGGCGTCATCGACGCGGAAGCCGATACCGAACGCACGCAAGGCATCAGCCTGGCTGTCGGACAGCAGCGTATAGGTCAGGTCAGCGGTGTCGAGCGACTTCGACAGCTCTTCGGGGCGATCGGGGCTGATGGCGATCATCTGGTAACCCAGCGCCTTGGCCTGGTCCTCGACCAGGCGCAGCTCGCTCAGCTGCAGGTTGCAGTAAGGGCACCAGCCGCCGCGGTAGAACACCAGGATGGCGGGTTTGCCGGCGACCTGTCTGGCCAGCGTGGTGGGCTTGCCCTCGACGGTGCGCAGCGCGACGTCGGGCATCTTCGAACCCAGCAGGATCGGGCGGATTTCAGTGGCCGAGGCGGCGATTTCCGCGGCGGCGGCCCAACCGCTGGCGGCGGTGAGCATAAGCAAGGCAAGGGCATGGCGGATCATGGTGGTCTCCAGGGTGGGTACCTTTCCCCAGAGTGCCGCATAGGGGGAAAGGATGCGCGAACCCTTCAACTGGAGCCCAAGAGGCCCGACTTCAAGCCGGGCCTCGCCGCAGCTGGCCCTGGGCTGGCGGTAATCTGCTCAGCCCGCGGAAGCTGGCCGGATGGGCGTGATCTCGCAGGCCTGGAACTGCCAGGTATAGGGGGCCGTGACCTGGCCCATGAGACTCAGGGAAACCGGGCGCCGCTGATCGTAGGGCCCGATGACAAAGGCACCCACCCCGCCCCGGACGGGCACCGAAACCGGCGCCGACATACCGGCCCGCCCAGGCACCTCTTCGAAATAGTGGAGCGTGGGGGTGTCGATCACGCCGCAGTCCACCAGGTAGCGGTAACCGGGCGTGGCATTGAGCACCATTTCCACCGTCGAAGTAGAACCCATGCGCGCTCCGCCACCCGCCACCGAATGAGGGTGCACGAGGTAGAGCTGATCCCCGTCCTGGCTCCACTGTGAAGGCCCCAGCCGGCGCGGGCGTTCAAGCTGTTCCCGCCGCAGCTGGCCAACCACGTTGGGATCGAGCTGGGCCAGCTTCCGCGAAGCGTCGGGCAAGGCGGTGAATCGCCCTTGCTCAACCGGCTTGATCTGCGGCCGGGCAACCTGCGCCGAATTCACACGCAGCTGTGGCTGCACCTGGAGTTGGGCGCCCATGGGCTTGGCCTTCTCCTGGCCTTTGGAACTCGATTGCGCGTGAGCGAGTCCCGGCATTGCCAGCATCATGGGGACGGCGAGCAACACCGAAAAAGTACCGTTCGTGAGGCGCATGGTGACTCCTTGGCCGGGGGATCCAGCAGTAGCAACGCCGGGAACCCCGAAACACGGCCACGCGGCCACTCCCGGCGCGCCCGGCCAGGGGCCGTCCCTGGCCCCGGCGCCACTTCAGGCCAGGCTGTCGATGACGGCCTGGGTGAAGGCCGGGATGTCGTCGGGCTTGCGGCTGGTGATGAGGTTGCCGTCGACCACCACGTCCTTGTCCTGCCAGCGGCCACCGGCGTTTTCCAGGTCGGTGCGCAGCGACGGCCAGGAGGTCAGGTCGCGGCCCTTGGCGATGCCAGTTTCAGCCAGCAGCCAGGGCGCGTGGCAGATCGCGGCGATAGGCTTCTTGTCGGCGTCGAAGCTGCGCACGAAGTCCAGCGCGGCCTTGTTGATGCGCAGCTGGTCGGGATTGATGACGCCGCCGGGCAAGACCAGTGCGTCGTAGTCCTGCGCCTTCGCGCTGGAAAGCGCGACGTCCACGTCCACCGATTCACCCCAGTCCTTGCCCTTCCAGCCCTTGATGCTGCCTGACTCGGGCGACACGACATCGACAGTGAAACCGGCCTGCTTGAGCTTCTCGCGCGGATCCATCAGCTCGGACTGTTCAAAGCCGTTGGTGGCGAGTATCGCGATGCGCTTGTTCTTGCTCATGCGTGGGCTCCTGATTCTTTGGGGGGAGCCCGAGTATCCCGACCCGCGTCTGGCCCTGCAGTGAATCCGGGGGTGCCGCGGGCAAGCCCGGGTTCAGCGTGCCAGGCAGCGGCGGTAGCGGTCGTACACGCGATTGGCGAACCAGGCCGTGGTCAGTTCGCGGGTGATCTTGGGACTTTCGAGCCGGATGCCCGGCAATACTTCGCGCGGCAGCGGCTTGCCGGCACGCGCCTGGGCAATGGCAAAGACCTGGGCGAACAAGGGGCTGTCGTTGAAGTCGAGGCGGTCGCCCTGCCCCAGTGCCCGCCGCACGGCACGTTCGTCCATGCCCAGCTGCCCCGCCAGGTCCCGCACGGCGCGTTCGGTTTCGCCGGGTTGGTCCAGCGGCGCACCCGGGTTGAGCAAGTCGCCGTCGAGCGCCAGCTTGCGACCGGTGGCCACCGCCACGGCGTTCTGGAAGGCGGCGTTGCGGCTGGCATACCAACCGGCGTTGTAGTCGGCGAAGCGGTGCACCTTGCGCACGTACGGCGTTTCATAACCCAGCAGGTGGGCGATGCCGAAGTACATGCCGCCGCGGCGGGTGAATACTTCGTGGCGGATGCTGCCGGGCCGGTCGTAGGGATAGTCACGGGCATTGGCTTCGGCGAACGGGATCGACACCTGCATCGGCCCACCGGTCTGCACCGGGTTCCAGTTCTCGAACAGGCGCTTGCCCAGCGGCACCCGGCCCACCAGGTCTTCGTAAACCTCGCTGAGCTCGCGCTCGGTGCGCACGACCGCCAGCCGGTCGGCATAACTGCGGCCGTCGCTGGAGGGCAGCTTCAGCGCCGCGTTCAGGGCGAAGGGCGGGATGTGTTTCACCTTCGCGCGCCGCTCCAGCTCGGCCCGTGAAACCTTCGCCAGGTTGGGCACCACCGGATCGGCCACGTAGCCCGATTCCTGCTCCAGCACCGCCAGCACCGAGCAGATGTTCTCCGGATTGGCGCTGATGCGCTGGGCCTGCAGCGCCACCTGGATGTCGGTGGCCCAGCCCTGGCGGTCGGCCACGTCGGCGGGAATGCGGCGGACCACGTCCTCGCGGACCTGGTCCGACGAAGGGCCGGGCGGTGTCGTCGCGCAGGCGCCGAGCAGCAGCGCCAGCAGCCCCAGCCCGGCCAGCCTGCCAGCGTGCAGGCGTCTCATCTCAGGAATGGGCCAGGGCGTAGTCCAGCGCCGCACATACCGCGGCGACCTGGGCGTCATTGCACTGTTGCGCAGTGGCCTTCGGGCTGTCGGGGTAAACCTCGGTGGTGCTGCGGTACCGGGCCCGGGTGAGGCCGGCGCACAGGCCAAGTTCGCGGCAGGGGTAGTTGATGACGCCGTGCGCCACCACGGTGGAACCGATGATCTCGCCCTTGTCGTCGGCCGGCGCGATGTGGGTGACCTTTTCGACCGCGGCGATGATGGCCTTCTGGAATTCCGGCTGGGGATCAAGGGTGTCGCCGACCAGGTAAAACCCGTCCGGGATGCCTTCGGGTTGGGTGGTCTTGCCGTCGCGGGCCGCCTTGGCCGGGCGGAACTCGGAATCGTCGGTGTCGGTGGTTTCGTGCAGGTCGATGTGCAGCAGGAAGCTGTCTGCCATCGGTTCGATGAAGTTCAGCAGCGCGGCCGATTCAGCGCAGGGGCTGTCGGCGACGAAGTTGCGGTTGGGGTCGATGGCCAGCGGGTTCCAGCGCTGCACGCGCTCATAGGCCCAGGGGCTGACGCAGGGCACCACCAGCACGTTGATACGGCCGTCGTAGTCGGCCAGGTGCTGTTCGACGAATTGCAGCGCGCCGTGCACACCGCTGGTTTCGTAACCATGCACGCCGCCGGTCACCAGCGCGCTGGGCAGGGCGTCGTTCCAGTCTTTGCTGCGCAGCGCGTACAGTGGAAAGCTGCCGTCGGGCCCGTGGTCGAGCACGCTGTAGGGAACGACATCGACGCTGGCGCGCAGGCTTTCGATGCGCGCCAGGACGTCCTCGGCGTAGCTGCGGCTGGCCGTTTGGCGGGCTCGCCAGTCTGCGCGTTCCGGTTCACCCCAGGGCTGGCCCGGGGTACCGATGGGATAAAAACGGGGGCTGGTCACGTGGTTTCACCGTGGGTCTGGATTCGCCGACCACCTTATCACCCGGCCCGCACGTACTTGCCCACGTCCCTGCCTACTTGCCCGCGTCGGGCTTGGGGTCGGGCTTGGGGTCGGGCTTGTGGGCGAATTTCTCGAGCATCTTCTTGCCTTCCGGCGACTGCGCCAGGCCTTCGAGCATGCTGGCGATGGCGGTACCGCCGTCGGCGGAGAACAGGTCCATCACGCTCGACAGGCCCTTGCCGGGCGAACCGGCGTTGGAGATCACCTTGACGTCGGCGGACTTCAGGGCCTCGGCCTGGGCCATGCCCACGGCCTGCGCAGCTTCGATGTTGCGGATGCCCAGCAGGTAGTTCTGGTAGCCCTGGTCGGCGCCGATCTTTTCAGCCAGCTTGATCTGCGCGTCCACCGGCGCCATCAGGATGGCGGTTTCGGC
>CAZXTV010000015.1:0-15685 GCA_964643705.1 uncultured Arenimonas sp.
GTCCAGGCGCTGGCCCTTGTGCAGGTCGAGCGTATTGCCGGCGATCCAGCTGGGCGGCGGCAGTCGCTGCATCAGCGACGCCACCGGCACCACCAGCACGCCCTTGCGCGTGGTCGGCAGGCGGTACAGCGCCGCCACGCGCTGGGAAATGATGTCCGGGTGCGGGCTGAACAGGTCGTAGGGCAGGGTTTCCCAATCCGCGAAATGCAGCACCGGCAGCGCGTCAGGGCCGTCGCCGGCGAACACGCGCAGGTCGTGTTCCAGCGCCTGGGCACCGTGGCTGTCGCGGGTGATCGCCAGCACCAGGCCGTCGTGCTGGCGGGCGGCTTCGGCCAGGGCCAGGGCCTGCAGGCTGGCGCTGGTGGGGGCGCGCCAAAGGGCGCGCTGCTGGCCGGCCCGGGGGCGGGGCGCGCTGGGAAGGGAGTCTTGGGTCATCAGACCCGGGATTTTACCGGAGGTCGAGCGTGACGCGGACCTGGCCACCTGAACCCGGGATGTGTTCACGCCGGAAGCCCACGGCCTGGGCCAGGGCCAGCATGGCGGCATTGTCCTCGAGCACGTCGCCCCAGAGGCGCTTGAGGCCGTGGGCCTGGGCCCATTCGACCAGGCGCTTCATCAGCAGCTTGCCCAGGCCCTGGCCGGCGACGAAACGCGAGACCAGGATGGCGAACTCGGCGCTTTCGGTGCCGGGGTCGAGGTCGACGCGGGCGACCGCGCCGACCAGGGCCTCGCCCGGCGGCAGCGGTTCGGCGGCCACCACCACGTAGGACCGGCCGGGTTCGGGTGACACCAGCTGGGCCAGGTAAACCGGCGCCAGCGCCTTCACCGGGTGCAGGTAGCGTCGGCGCACCTCGTCTTCGCTGAGAAGGTCGAAGGCGCCGGCGATCGGCCCGGCGTCGCCCGGATGCACCGGCCGCAGCCAAAGTTCGCGACCGTCGGGAAGACGCAGGGCTTCGCAGCGCCCCGGGTCGGGCGCGGCGGCGGTTCTTTTCCGGCGGCGCTTCTTTTCCACGGAGCCCAGTGTCCCTGCGTCGTATTGCAGGCTTGCTCTAAACGCCTTGGCTGCCGTTCACGCCGGGTCCGGGTCGCTGCCGCTGAACTGCGCGAAAGTGACCACATGGCCACCGGGTTCGCGATAACCGACTTCGGTGGCGCCGTAGAACGTCGTCCGGCGCGGCATCAGCACGGTGAAAGCACCCAGGGCGCGTTCGATGGCCCCGAGGTCGGCGACCTCGATGAACAGGTAGGCGTGCGCCGACCTGGCTTCATCGGCCTGCGCGGGCACGTCGTCCGCGATGGAATCGTAGGTCTGCAGCATCACTTCCAGCCCATGGCCGGCCAGGATGACGAAACCAAGTCGGTCACCGTGCGGCACTTCCACCGTGCGCACCATGCCCACGGCTTCCCAGAAGGGCAGGCAGGGTTCGATGGCGTCCACCGGCAGCACGGCGGTGATGCGCTTTAGCTGTGGTTTCATCACGGGCTCCCCGGGGCAGGTGCCCCCGATCATACGCGTAGGCACAATGGCCCGGACCAGGAGGTGGTGCATGGACATCCGCGAACGTTTCCGCACCCACGACGTGGAAAACCAGCCGCCACCGCTGGCACCCAGCGACCTGTGGCAGGACGACGTCGCGCTGCGGGACGCCGTGGCGCGCGAAGGCGGCGGCTGGGCGGGTGATACCCTCGCCGCTTACGGCGTGCTGGCCGGCGGCGAACTGCAGGAACTGGGCCGCCTGGCCAACGAAAACCGGCCACGTTTCGTGCCCTGCGACGCCCGCGGCCAGCGCATCGACCAGGTCGAGTTCCATCCCGCCTACCACCAGCTGATGCAGGCGGCCGTGCACCATGGCGTGCCCGGGTTCGCATGGCGCCACGCCGACCGCGCCGGCGCGCACGTGGCGCGCGCGGCGCTGATGTTCCTGCACAACCAGGCCGACCAGGGCAGCAGCTGCCCGCTGACGATGACCTACGCCAGCGTGCCGGCACTGGCACACGCGCCGGCGCTGGCGCGCGAGTGGCTGCCGCGCATCCGTTCGCACCACTACGACTGCTCGCACCGCCCCGGCTGGGAAAAACAGGGCGTCACCATCGGCATGGGCATGACCGAAAAGCAGGGCGGGTCGGACGTGCGTGCGAACACGACCCGGGCGAGCCCCCTGCCGGGCAATGACGGGCTGTACAGCCTGGTCGGCCACAAGTGGTTTTTTTCCGCGCCGATGTGCGATGCCTTCCTGGTGCTGGCGCAGGCGCTCGGCGGCCTGAGCTGTTTCCTGCTGCCGCGGTTCGCGCCCGATGGCAGCCGCAACGCGCTTGAGTTGCAGCGCCTGAAGGACAAGCTCGGCGACTGGAGCAATGCCAGCGCCGAAGTCGAGTTCAAGGGCGCCGTGGCGTGGCGGGTCGGCGACGAGGGCCGCGGCGTGGCGACCATCCTGCAGATGGTGGCGCTGACGCGCCTGGACTGCCTGCTTGGTTCGGCCAGCCTGATGCGCCAGGGTCTGGCGCGCGCGATGCACTTCGCACGCCATCGCCGGACGTTTGGTTCACCCCTGGTCGAACACGGGCTGATGCGCAACGTGCTGGCCGACCTGGCGCTGGAATCCGAGGCCGCCACCGCGCTGGCGTTCCGGGTGGCACGCGCGGTCGATGCCAGCGGCCGCGATCCGGCCGAGGCCGCACTGGCCCGGCTCACCACCGCCCTGGGCAAATATTGGGTGTGCAAGCGCGCACCGGCTTTCCTGGGTGAGGCCATGGAATGCCTGGGCGGCATCGGTTATGTCGAAGAAACGGGCATGCCGCGCCTCTACCGGCAGGCACCGCTGAACTCGATCTGGGAAGGCAGTGGCAACATCCAGTGCCTGGACGTGCAACGCGCCCTCGGGCGGGAGCCCGAATGCGCGCAGGCCTTTTTCACCGAACTGGCCGCGGCGGCCGGGGCCAGTCCGGCGCTGGACGCCGAAGCCGGCGCCATCGAGGCCCTGCTGCGGCAACCGGCCGACGTGCTGCTGCCGAGGGCGCGCGAACTGGCCGAGCGCATGGCCATTGCGCTGCAGGCCAGCGTGCTGCTGCGCGGGGCGCCCGCCGCGGTGGCGCAAGCCTTCTGCAGCGCGCGCCTGGGGGCCGGCCGGGGCCTGGCCTTCGGCAGCCAGAGCCGCACGGACGGCTGGCCGGAACTGCTTGCGCGCGCCTTGCCCTGAGCGCGCCGCAGCGGCGCCTTTGCAGCTTGTTCATGTTCGCGGCGTTTAAATAGTGGGCCGACTCACCCCGAGAAGGCGCAAGCGCCCATGAACCGAACCCTCCTCGTGCTGGCCCTGCTGGCCAGCCCCGCCGCGGCCTTTGCCGCCACCTGGCAGCCCAGCGCCGAGCTTGGCATCGTCAACACCACCGGCAATTCCCAGACCACCAGCATCAACGGCCGGTTCGGCCTGAAGGCCGAGGAAAACCTCTGGTCGCACAACTATCACCTGGCCGCGCTGCGCTCGGAGAACGACGACGAGCTGACCGCCAACCGCTACGAGCTTGGCGCCAAGTCCGACCGCAAGCTCACCGAGCGCAGTTACCTCGGCGCTGCCGCGCGCTACGAAAACGACGGTTTTTCCCCCTACGACTACCAGGCCACGCTTGCCTTGAACTACGGCGGCTGGCTGCTGCGCGAGGAAGGCCACAGCTTCAAGGTCGAAGGGGGCCCCGGTGTGCGCCGGGCGCAGCTTGCCGACACCGGCGAAGTGGAATCAGGCGCGCTGCTGCGCGGTTTCGCCGATTACCAGCACCAGGTCACCGAAACCACGAAGTTCTTCAACACCACCCTGGTCGAAGCGACCAGCGACAACACCTTCGCCCAGAACGACATCGGCATCGCGGTGAGCATCAACAAGACCCTGGCGCTCAAGGCGGCCTTCCAGGCCCGCCACAACACCGACGTGCCGGTGGGCACCGAGCGCACCGACACGCTGACCTCGGTGAACATCGTCTGGTCGCCCGCCGCGAAATAAGCGCAGGGCCGGCCGGATTGACCCCCGGCCGGCCCGCAGCCTAGCCTCGGGAACTTCACCCCCCAGCAAGGCAGGCAGATGGTCGACAAACCCCCGGTTGCTGGTTCCTTCATCGAGCGGCTGCCCGGCATGCTGGCCTATCCGGCGTCCAAGGGCATGCTGGCGATGTTCGCCGGGCTGGCCCTGTTCCGCCTGCTGTCGAACCTGCCCAGCCTCCTGGGCATGCTGTTCGAACTGGCGTTCTGGGTGATGGGCTTCAAGATGGCGGTCGAGGCCCTGAACAACACGGCCCAGGGGCGGTACCAGGCCCTGCACGGCGAAGACATGCTGGCCACCGACGGCGACGCCATCGAGCAGCTGGTGCTGGGCGTGCTGGTCGGCCTGGTGGTCACGCTGGTGGCCGTGTACCTGGGGCTGCTGCCCACGGCCGGGGCGCTGGTGCTGGTGTTCCTGTTCATGCCGGCCGCGGTGATGCTGCTGGCGATCAACCACCATTACCTCAATGCCCTCAACCCGCTGGCCTGGTTCGCCCTGATCGGCCGCCTGGGTGGCGCCTATTTCGGCGTGGTGCTGGTGTTTTCGATCCTGAGCCTGCTTTCCGAAGCGCTGCAGTGGGGACTGGAGGCCGCCCTGGGCGCTCCCGGCCAGCTGCCCGGCAGCTTCATCGCGCTGTACGCCCTGGTAGCCAGTTACCACGTGCTGGGCGACGTGCTGTATCGAAACCACGAGGCGCTGGGCCTGGACATCACGCCGGCGGTGACCCGCGCCACCTACGGCAGCCCGATCGAAGACGAAACCATGGCCCGCGCCGATGAACTGGTCGCGGAAGGCAAGCAAGCCGCCGCGGCGGAACTGCTGGCCGGGCTGTTCCGCGGACGCGGCGCCTCCGATCCCGTGCACGAACGCTACCGGGATCTGCTGATTGCCGAGGGTGAACTCGACCGGCTCGCGACCCACGACCGCGAGTACATCTCCAGCCTGGTCGTCACCGACAAGGAAAAACGGGCGCTGGCGGTTTACGCCGACACCGCCGGGCGGGTGCCGGGCTTCAGCCTGGACCTTCCCGACCAGATCGCCAGGCTGGTGGCGCTGGCCACGCGCCTGGGACAGGCGCAGCGGGCCGTGGCCCTGGCCCAGGATTTCGAAACCCGCTTTCCCGACAGTCCCGAGCTGCCGCAGGTGCTGGTGACCGCCGCGACCCTGCTCAGCGAGCGCCTGGGCCGTGACGAGGAGGCCTGCGCCCGGCTCAGGGGACTGCTGGCAACACATCCCCAGCACCCGCTGGCCGGTCCTGCGCGGACGCAGCTGGCCGCCCTGGAGCAGGTCCTTGCGGCATCGCCGGGTCGCCAACGGCCCTGAGGGCCCCGGTAAAAGCCCCGGGAATTCAATATTTTAGGAAACATGACTTCCGGCCCATGGCGCCTGCGATTAGGTGTTGTAGATTACCAGCACACCAACTCACGAGGCCCCGGCCATGAATGCCCTGAATACTCTCTACCGCCTGTTCCCGACCGCGCCGGTCGCGTCCCTGCCGGTGACCCGGGCGTCCGCCGCCAAGCTGCCGGCGACCGCCACCCCGGTGGCGATCGAAGTCGCCGGGGCCATGCGTCCCGACCGCTACCGCCGCCGTGACTACGGCACCGGCTACGGCCGCAGCAGCGGTTACGCCCAGGACCGCAGCTACGCCAGCGACACCAGCTACGGCCTCGTGCGGGTGGGCTGAACCAGGCTCAGTCCGACGCCACCTGCGGCAGCAGCCGCAGGTGGTGGAAGTCGAAGCTGAAATCGGTCAGCGAGGACGCCGCCTGCATCCGCAGCTCGCGCACCTTGCCGTCCGGATCCAGCGCAAAACTGGCGAAGGCGTCGGCATTGAGCGTTCGGTCGTGCCAACGCACCAGGAACGTGTCGTGCTGCCAGTGTTCCAGCGTGCCCATCAGGGCCGGCGTGTGCGCGAAACGCATCACCAGCTTGCGGTTTTCCAGTGAAATCTTGACGTCGCCGTACCAGGCGTCGCGATAGGTGGCTGCGTAGTCTTCCAGCGGCAGCGAGGGCTGGCTGCGCCGGTCGCGCGCGGCCTGGTGCTTTTCCCAGCCTTCATCGGCCTTTTCCCGGGACTTGGCGACCGCAGCGGCATAGGCGGCTACCCAGTCGGTGTCCGGGGCCTGCAGGTAATGGTCCAGCGCCTCGAGCGTGACCGCCTGGAAGGCGGCCCCGACTTCCTGGTTGGTCAGCACCACGATGCCCAGGTCGAGCTGCGGCACCAGGGTCACGCGCGAAACCATGCCGGGCCAGCCGCCCGTGTGCCAGACCAGGCGATGGCCGCGGTAATCACTTATCGACCAGCCTTCGCCGTAACCCGCGAACATCGGCAGCGCCGGCGCAAGTTCCGGCACGGCCGGTTCGGCGGGGATGCGCATGGGCGTCACCAGTTCCCACATGCCGCGATGGCGTGCGGCGCTGAACAGGCGGCGCTCGCTGCCGTCGTCGTTTTTTCCCAGGACGCCGCCGTCCAGCTGCACCTGCATCCAGCGCGCGATGTCGTCGACGCTGGCGTAGATGCCGCCGGCCGCCTGGTTGTTCGACCAGGTCATCGGCGCCACGGTCACCAGCTCGCCGGCAAAACCCGGTTTGGCGTGGCCGGTGGCGGCGTTGGCGCCTTCGGGCAGGTGGTCGCTGTTGATCACGGCGCCCTGCATGCCGACGGGCACGAAGATGCGTTCGCGGACGAAAACGCCGTAGGACTGGCCGGACACGGTTTCGATCAGCCGCTGGGCCACGGCGTAGAGCACGTTGTCGTAGGCGTAATCGGCGCGGAAGCTGGTGGCCAGGGGTACGTGCGCCAGTCGCCGCACGATTTCTTCCGTTGAATGTTCGCTGGCCGGCCAGAACAGCAGGTCGCCCGCGCCCAGGGCCAGGCCGCTGCGGTGCGTCAGCAGGTCGCGCACGCGCATTTCCCGCGTGACGTAGGGGTCGGTCATGCGGAAGCCGGGCAGGTGGTCGATGACCCGGTCGTCGAACTTCAGCTTGCCTTCGTCGGCCAGGATCGACAGGGCCGCCGAGGTGAAGGCCTTGGTCTGCGAGGCGATCGCGAAACGCGTTTGCGCGTCGATTGCGTCGCCGGTGCGCACGTCGCGTTCGCCGAATCCCTTCGCCAAGACCACTTCGCCGTCCTTGACGATGGCAACGGCGATGCCGGGCACATCGAAGGTTTCGCGCGTGCGTTCGACGACCTCGTCCAGGGCGGGTGGCGCCGCCAGTGCGACGGGGGTAAAAAGACAGAGGGCGAGGGTGGTCTTGCGCAAGCGGGTGGCTCCTTGGAAGGGTGCCGCCCGATTATGCCCAAGCGCCTCAGTCCAGGGGCGGCAGGTCGAACACCAGCACTTCGGCACCGCTGCCGGTGGCCACCTGTACCCGGGGCTCGTCGCGGAACTTCAGCGCGTCGCCGGCCTGCAAGCGACGGCCGTTGACCTCGAGTTCGCCGCGCACGAGGTGCACGTAGGCCAGCCGGCCCGGGGCGATCGTCAGCTCCGCCGACTCGTCGCCGTCGAACAGGCCCGCGTACAGGCGCGCGTCTTGGTTGATCTGCACCGACCCGTCGGCGCCGTCGCCGCTGGCGACCAGGCGCAGCTTTCCGCGCTTGTCGGCGTCGGTGAAGGTCTTCTGCGCGTAGCCAGGCTTCACGCCCAGGGCGTTGGGGATGATCCAGATCTGCAGGAAGTGGGTTTCGCCGGTGGCGCTGTGGTTGTACTCGGAATGGGTGACGCCGGTGCCGGCGCTCAAGCGCTGCACTTCGCCGGGCACGATGTTGGCGGCGTGGCCCATCGAGTCCTTGTGGCCAAGCGATCCTTCCAGGACATAGCTGATGATCTCCATGTCGCGATGGCCATGGGTGCCAAAACCCTGGCCCGGGGCGACGCGGTCTTCGTTGATCACGCGCAGCGGACCCCAGTGCACGTGCGCGGGGTCGTGGTACCCGGCGAAGGAAAAGCTGTGCCAGGAATCGAGCCAGCCGTGGTTGGCGTGCCCGCGCTCGCGGGCCGGTCGCAGGCTGATCACCGGGCCCCCGCCTGGCGTTCGCCCAGCCAGCTGTCGGGCCCCAGCGAGCCGGCGAGGACGAAGATCAGGGCCAGGCCGAGCCGGGTGGCCAGCGTTGCCAGGGAAGTCATGGTGCCTCCGGGGTGGGAAGAGGCAGGCATTGTCCTTTGTCTCACCAGAGGAACAAATGGGTCGTGTAACAACCTACTGTTGCATTTATGGGGGTTCTGCCGGGACCGGCCTCACCGCAGCAGCAGCACCGGCAGCAGGCAGCTGCGAAGCACCTGGGTGGTGGTGCTGCCCAGGATCAGGTTGCGGATGCGCGAGTGGCCGTAGGCGCCCATCACCAGCAGGTCGCTGCCGCGGGCCTTGCTGACCTCGGCGATGACCGCATCGGCGGTGCCGGGCTGGAACATCGCCTCGGGGCTGAAACCGGCCTCGCGCAGCCTCGCCAGCGCCCAGTCCATGTGTTGTTGGGCTTCCGGGCTGGCATCGCCGGCGGTGAGCACGTCGCAGGCCAGGCCCTGCAGCAGCGGGCTGGCACAGACCATCTCGACGCAGCGGCGGGTGGTGGCGCTGCCGTCGTAGGCGATCAGGAAACGCGCGGGCGTCTTGAACGCACGCGAGGCGACCAGCACGGGCCGGTGAACCGAGCGCACCACGCGCTCGAGGTTGCTGCCCAGGTGGCCGCTGGCGAAATCGGCGTGTTCGCCGCGCTTGCCGACCACGAACAGGCGCACGCCGGCTTCAAGTTCGAGCAGGGTGTCGACCAGCGAGCCCTGGCGCTGGCGCGCCTGCGATGCCAGGCCGAAGCCCTTGAGCACCCGGTCGCGCGCCTGGTCGAGCAGCAGGCGGCCGCGGGCCTGGTCGACCCGGCCACGCTGTTCGTCCAGGTCGGCCAGTTCCTGCAGCAGGTTTTCCTGCGCGCCCAGCGACAGGCTGCCGCTGAGGTTGGTGCCGGCGGCGGCGCCGTGGCGGCGGTCGATCACGTGCACCAGTTCCAGCGGGGCGTCGAGCCGGGACGCGGCCCAGCCGGCATGGTCGGCGACGGAATCGGCGTAAACCGACGGGTCCAGCGCGGCCAGCACCTGGCCGTCGGCGTGGATCAGGGGGCGGGTGTCGTTCATGACCAGGTTTCTCCCTTAGTGGCCCATCAGCCGTTCGACGGCGTCGGGCTTGTCGTGCACGCCCAGCTTGTCCACGATCGTGGCGCTGGCCTCGTTCATGCCGATGATTTCCACCACGGTACCTTCGCGGCGGAACTTCAGCACCACCTTGTCGAGCGCGCCGACGGCCGTGAGGTCCCAGAAATGCGCGCGGCTGACGTCGATGCTGACGTGCCCCAGCACTTCCCTGAAGTCGAAGCCGGCGATGAAGCTGTCGGCCGAGGCGAAGAACACCTGGCCGGTGACCACGTAGTCGCGGCGGTCGCCGTCGGCGGCAAGGGTGGACCCCACGTGCAGCACGCGCCCGACCTTGCGCGCGAAGAACAGCGCAGAAAGCAGCACGCCGGCGCCGACGCCCTTGGCCAGGTCGTGGGTGGCGACCGTAACCACGACGGTGGTGATCATCACCAGGCTGGAACTTTTCGGATGCTCGCGCAGGTCGCGGATCGAGCCCCAGTTGAAGGTGCCGATCGAGACCATGATCATCACCGCCACCAGCGCCGCCATCGGGATCTGCTTCACCCAGGGGCCGGCGAACACCACCAGCACCAGCAGCACCACGCCGGCCACCAGCGCCGACAGGCGGCCGCGGCCACCGGACTTCACGTTGATCACCGACTGGCCGATCATCGCGCAGCCGGCCATGCCGCCGACCAGTCCCGAGGCGATGTTGGCCACGCCCTGGCCCGCGGCTTCGCGGTTCTTGTTGCTGGGCGTGTCGGTCAGGTCATCGACGATCGCGGCGGTGAGCAGCGACTCGAGCAGGCCGACCACGGCCAGGGTCACCGACACCGGCAGGATGATCCACAGCGTTTCCAGCGTCAGCGGCACCTGCGGGAACAGGAACACCGGCAGGCTGTCGGGCAGTTCGCCCATGTCGCCGACCGTGCGCACGTCCCAGCCCAGCCAGATCGCCAGGCCGGTCAGCAGCACGATGCAGACCAGGGGCGAAGGCACCACCTTGGTCAGGTAGGGCAGGCCGTAGATGATGCCCAGGCCCGCCAGCACCAGCACGTAAACCAACCAGGACACGCCGATCAGCTCCGGCAACTGGGCCATGAAGATAAGGATGGCCAGCGCGTTGACGAAGCCGGTGATCACCGAGCGCGAGACGAAACGCATCAGGGTGCCCAGCTTGAATACACCCGCCAGGATCTGCAGCACGCCGGTGAGCAGGGTGGCCGCAAGCAGGTATTGCAGGCCGTGGTCGGCGACCAGGTCGACCATCACCAGCGCCATGGCGCCGGTCGCGGCCGAGATCATGCCCGGCCGGCCGCCGGTGAAGGCGATCACCACCGCGATGCAGAAAGAGGCATACAGGCCGACCTTGGGGTCGACCCCGGCGATGATGGAAAAGGCGATGGCCTCGGGGATCAGGGCCAGGGCCACGACCAGGCCGGCCAGCACGTCGCCTTTGACGTTGGCGAGCCAGTCGTCACGGAAATTCTTGAACATGGATTCGGGGCTTTTCGACGCGGCCGCGAAGTATACCTGCCCCTCCGGCCGCCCTTTCTCCGCGCCGCGGGTGGATCAGGCCTTCAGCCGTCGCTCGAACAGGTCCAGCGTCGCGTCCCAGGCCAGGCGCGCGGCGTCTTCGTCGTAGCGCGGCGTGGTTTCGTTGTGGAAGCCGTGCACGGTGCCGCCGGGCTGGAGCAGGGTGTAGTCCGTGCCGGCGGCTTCCAGCGCGGCCTGGTAGCCGGGCCAGCTGGCGTTGACGCGCGGGTCGTCGGCCGCCAGCACCACCAGCAGTTCGGCCTTGATCGCCGGCACGTCGGCGACATCGGGCGCGCCGCCGTAGAACGGTGCCGCGGCCTGCAGGTCGGGCAGCTGCGTGGCCAGGAAGTTGGCAATGGCGCCGCCGTAGCAAAAACCCACCACGCCCAGCCGGCGGTTGCCCAGCGCATGGCCCTGCAGCCAGCGCGCGGCGGCCAGCATGTCCTGGCGGGTCTTGGCCTGGTCGAGGGTCTGGAACTTCGCGCGCGCGGCGTCTTCGTCGCCCGGGTAGCCGCCGATAGGCAGCAGGGCGTCGGGGGCGAAGGCCAGGTAACCCGCCAGCGCCACTCGCCGGGCAACGTCCTCGATATGCGGATTCAGGCCGCGGTTTTCGTGCACCACCAGCACCAGCGGCAGGGGGCCGGTTTCCGCGGTGGGGCGGACCAGGTAGCCGCCGGCCTCGCCATAGCCATCGGGTGATTGAAAGCGCGGGCGGCTGGTCGCCAGCCGCGGATCGTCCGGCTCCACCTGGCGGGCCTGGGCGAACTGCGGCGACAGCGCCGCCAGCAGGCCCGCGGCGCCCGCGGCACCGGCCGCCAGGCCAGCAGCCGCCTGCAGGAACCCGCGGCGGTCGAGCTGGCCGTGCACGTAGCGGTCGAACAGCCGCAGGGCCTCGGGGTCGAAATCATGGATGGTCTTGCGCGACATGCTGGTCTCCCTGGCTGGGCCGGATGTGGTCTGTCCGCAGGCTCGCAGCCGGCGCGGAAACTGGCGTGAAGCCCGGTTGTCACGTTTTGGTTCGTCGCGGCGTCTGGTGTTTCATCCCCGCCTGGAAGGATTTCGTCCCATTCCGCCACGTCGGGGCGCGCGATCACCTACCATTCACGCTGCGATTCAAGGGGAGTCGCGGTCAATCCAGCCAGGAGCCTTGCATGTCCCACCTGATCAACATCTTCCTCGAGCCGGCGAAGGTTTTCGCCGACCTGCGCGAAAAACCCACCTTCCTTGCGCCGATGCTGGTCGTCATCCTGGTCGGTATGGCGGCCATCCTGGCTTACTTCCTGCAGGTCGATCCCGTCTGGTTCGAGCAGCACCAGATCGCCCAGGTGAGGGCCTCGAACCCCGAGATGAGCGACGCCGAGCTGCAGCAGATGCAGCAGTTCATGCCCGGCGCCAGGATGTCCATGGTGATCATGTTGGCCATGTCGGTGCTCATGCCCCTGTTCGTCTGGCTCCTGCTCGCCGTCTACTACTTGATGGCTGGCAAGGTCGCCGGAAACGACGTCGGGTTCCGGCGCGGTTTTGCCCTGGCGATCTGGTCCTCGATGCCAATTACCCTGGCCAGCCTGATGGCGCTGGTCGGCGCGTTCGTGAGCTCGCCGCAGACCGGCCTGGAGCAAATCCAGTACCTCAATGCCGATCAGATTTTCGGTGTGCCGGTGGATAGCGCCTGGCTGACGATCTCCCGGTCCTTCAGCCTGGTTTACCTGTGGGTGTGGCTCCTGGCTGCACTGGGCTGGAAGACCTGGTTCCGCAGCAGCTGGACCCAGGCACTGTTTGTGGTGCTCCTGCCGTGGGTCCTGTACTACGGCGTCCTGGGCCTGATCGCTGCGCTCTGACGCCAGGCAGCCGAAAACAAGGAAGTAGAGAATGAACAAGAAGTGGATAGCCGTCGGGATCATTGCCGGGGTCATCGCCTTGCCGCTGCTGATCAAGTCGCTGCGCGGCGAGTCCCGCACCGAGGTCGAGGTGGTGCTGGCGTCCGAACAGGACATCCGCCCCTCGATCCTGGCCTCGGGCCTGCTGGCCTACCTCGACGAGGTCAACCTGACCTCCGAGCTGGTGGCCAAGGTCGCCGAGATCCTGGTCGCGGAAGGGGATCGCGTGGAGAAGGGCCAGCTGCTGCTGCGCCTGGACCCGGAAACCTACCGCAACGCCATCGACCGCGAGCAGGCCAGCCAGCGCCAGGGCCAGATCAGCATCGAGCGCCAGCGCCTGGCGCTGGCGCTGGCCGAAACCCGGCTCAAGCGCGGTGAGGAACTGCTGGGCCGGCAGATGATCGGCCAGAGCGACTTCGACGACCTGCGCAACGCCCGCGACCTGGCACGTGTCGAGCTTCGCAGCACGCAGGAATCGCTGCGCCGGGCGGAAGCCATCCTCAGCGAAGCCCGCGAGCAGCTGCAAAAGACCGACATCCGGGCGCCGATCGCCGGCACCATCGTGGCCCTGCCGATCAAGGTCGGCGAAACCGCGATCCCCTCCACCATGTCCCTGGCCGGCGCCAGCCTGATGAAGATCGCCGACACCTCGGCGATCCAGGCCGAACTGAAGGTCGACGAGGCCGACATCGCCCGCATCCGCATGGGCCAGCAGGCCGAAGTGGTGGCGGCGGCGCACCAGGACACGCCGCTGCAGGGCAAGGTCGCGCAGATCGCCCTGGCCCCGAGCCTGGAGCCGGGCAGCCAGGGGCGGTCCTACCAGGTCGACGTGCTGCTGGACGTGCCTGCGGACCTGGGCCTGCGTTCGGGCATGAGCGCACGCGCCGACATCTTCCTGGGCGACGGCGGCAAGACCCTGGCGGTGCCGGTGGAAGCCGTGGTCACCGAGGAGTCCGAGGACAAGCAGGTCAAGCGTTTCGTCTGGGTGGACCGCGATGGCAGCGCCCGCAAGGTCGCGATCGAAACCGGCCTGTCCGATGACCGCTGGGAGGCCATCACCTCCGGCCTGAAATCCGGCGACCGGGTCATCGTCGGCCCGGCCAAGACCCTGCGCATCCTGCGCGAGGGCGCGGCGATCGACGCCGAGCTGCGCGACGACAAGGCCAAGGCCAAGGCCGCCGCCGAAGACGACGAGGACGGGGACGAGTCCGAATGATCCGCCTCACCGGCATCGTCAAGCGTTACATGATGGGTGAGGAAGAGGTGCTGGCGCTCAACGGCGTCGACCTGTTCGTCGGTTCCAACGAATACGTGGCGCTGATCGGCCCCTCGGGCTCGGGCAAGTCCACGCTGATGAACCTCATCGGCTGCCTGGACTCGCCTTCGGAAGGCACCTACGAACTCAACGGCCGCGATACCTCGACCCTGGACGACAACGAGCTTGCGCACGTGCGCAACAAGGAAATCGGCTTCGTGTTCCAGTCCTTCCACCTGCTGCCGCGCATGACCGTGCTCGAGAACGTGATGCAGCCGCTGGTCTACCGGGGTTTGCCGCGGGCCGAACGCAAGGTGCTGGCGACACGGGCCCTGGAACAGGTGGGCCTGGGCAGCCGCATGAGCCACCGCCCCAACCAGCTTTCCGGCGGCCAGCGCCAGCGCGTGGCCGTGGCCCGGGCCCTGGTGGGCCGGCCTTCGATCCTGCTGGCCGACGAACCCACCGGCAACCTCGATTCCAAGACCTCGGCGGAAATCATGGCCCTGTTCGACGAACTGCACCGCGCCGGCCAGACCGTCGTGGTGGTGACCCACGAACCCGACATCGCCGCGCACTGCCAGCGCACCATCCGCGTCTCCGACGGCAAGGTCGTCGAGGACACCCTCAATGCGTCGCCCGGGCAGGTGGCCTGACATGTACGCCTTCCTCGAAGCTTTCCGCGCCGCGCTGACCAGCCTGATGGCGCATCGCATGCGCAGTTTCCTCACCACCCTGGGCATCCTGATCGGCACCGCCTCGGTGATCGCCGTGGTGTCGCTGGTGCAGGGATTCTCGCGCTCCATTTCCGACCAGTTCGCCGACCTGGGCAGCAATACGCTCACCCTGCAGGCCTATACCTCCTTCGCCGACGCCAGCCTGGGCAAGGAAAACCGCCTGAGTTTCGACGACGTCGACCTGCTGCGCTACAGCGTGCCGGGCATCGGCGACGTGGTGCCGATGATGGCCGTGCCCAGTGCCGGTGTCGGCTACCGCAGCCGCACGGCCATGCCGCAGGTCATCGCCACCACGGCCGATTTCACCGTGGTCCGTGGCCTGTTTCCGGAGGCGGGGCGGTTCATCGTCGACAGCGACGACCAGAGCCGCCGCCGCGTGGTCGTTGTCGGCGCCAAGGCGATCGAGGACCTGGAACTGCCCGAAGACCCGGTCGGGGAATACATCCGCATCGGCCCGGAATGGTTCAAGGTCGTGGGCGTGCTGGAAAAACGCGGCGAACTGCTCGGTTTCAGCCAGGACAACCTGGTGATCATTCCCTTCGACGTCGGCCGGGCCATGACCGGCAACGAGGTGCGGCCGCGCATGAGCGTTTCCTTCACCGCGCAGGACATCGAAGACGTCGATCCCCTGCGCGAACGCGTCAAGCGCGCCATCCGCGCCTCGCACCGGCTCAAGCCGGGCCAGGACGACGACTTCAAGGTCGAGGCGGCGGATTCGTTCGTCAAGCAGTTCGAGCAGATCACCGGCACCGCCACCGCGGTGGTGGGCGGCGTGGTCAGCATTTCGCTGCTGGTCGGCGGCATCGGCATCATGAACATCATGCTGGTGTCGGTGACCGAACGGACCCGCGAGATCGGCATCCTCAAGGCGCTGGGCGCGACGCGCCGGGACATCCTGGTGCAATTCCTGCTCGAGGCCGGCCTGCTGGCGCTGCTGGGCGGCATGATCGGCATCGTGCTGGGCCTGGGCATCGGCATGGGCGTGGCCAGCCTGATCCCCGGATTCCCGGAAGCATCGGTGCCGATCTGGGTGATCGTGGCGGCCGCCGGATTCTCGGCGCTGGTCGGCGTGGTGTTCGGCATCATGCCGGCCTCCAAGGCGGCTGGCCTGGATCCGATCGAAGCGCTGCGC
>CAZXTV010000016.1:0-5664 GCA_964643705.1 uncultured Arenimonas sp.
GCCGCCCTACGAATCCGACTTCGCCGTCGACCTGTGGCGCCCCGCCGAAGCCCCCAAGGGCTGACCAACCTTTTTGTAGGAGCGGCTTGAGCCGCGAATCCTTTCAGGCCTTCGCGCGCACGTACAGGTCCTTGCCCCCCGCCTGGCTGGCAAGCTCCTTGAACTCGAACCACTTCGGATACGCCTTGAACAGGTCGCTGAGCTTGCGGTGGCCAAACAGCCGCGGGTCGAAATCCGAGCGCAGCTTGTTGAGGTAGCTGCCGACCGCACCCAGCTGCGCCCAGCCTTCTTCGTCGCTGGCTTCTTCGATGGCCTGGTTGAGCAGCTTGCGCGGAGCCTGCTGCGGCGGCTTGGGCTTTTCGGAACTGGCGGTCTGGGCGGCCTTCTTTGCCACGCGGCCGACGGCCTTGGGCGGCTCCGGCTTTTCGGCCTCTGCCGCATCCTGGCGAAGCACTTCGGTGTAGGTGAACTTGTCGCAGGCCTGCACGAAGGGGTCGGGCGTCTTCTTTTCACCGAAGCCGTAAACCGTCAGCCCCGCCTCGCGCAGGCGCTGGGCCAGGCGGGTGAAGTCGCTGTCGCTCGAGACCAGGCAGAAGCCGTCGAAGCGGCCCGTGTACATCAGGTCCATCGCGTCGATGATCAGCGAACTGTCGGTGGCGTTCTTGCCGCTGGTGTAGGCGAACTGCTGCACCGGGTGGATCGAGTGTTTCAGCAGCGCCTGCTTCCAGCCCTGCAGTCGCTGCGAAGTGAAGTCGCCATAGATGCGCTTGACGCTGGCGACGCCGAACTTGGCCACTTCGGCCAGCAGGCCTTCGATGACCGAAGGCTGGGCATTGTCGGCGTCGATCAGGACGGCGAGGTGGTCGCCGTCCGAATCCCGGTCGGCCCTGAGGGTGTTCTTGCTTGCCATGCGTTACCTCCTGCAGCGACAGGCTTCAGGCCTGGCCGTCGTCCAGCGGGCGGGCGCCGGCGCCAACCATGGCGGCGTGCGCGGCGGCATGGCGTTCCGGCGAGTCGGTTTGCACCACCACCAGCAGCACGCCCGATTCCACCAGGGACTGGTAGCGTTCGCGCACGTCGTCGTTGGCGTGGTCGCCGGCCGCGTGGCCGGTCCAGCCGGCCAGGTTGCTGCCCAGCAGGTTGAGCATGCCGGCGCCGGCCAGGCTGACGCCCAGGGTCGGCACGGTGACGGCGCTCAGCCCGGCCAGCAGGCCGCGAACCCGGCCGTGTTCGTCGGGGTCGCTGGCTTCGGGGTCGAGCTCAAGCTCGATGTCGTGGCGCGCGACCAGGGCGATGTCTTCGTCGGCAATGCCGGATTCCCGTGCCGCGGTCAGGGCATCTTCCAGCTGGGCCAGGTTGTCGACGGCGAAAACGCTGCGGTTGTCGTGTTCGTGGGTCATGGCGATCTCCAGTGTCCCTTCGGGCCAGGGTCTTTCCGGGCGCCCGCTGGCGGGCGCCCAAACGGAAACGGCCGGGCGTCCTGCCCGGCCGCTGCCGTCCACTCTGACATGGATAGGCGTTCTTGCTTAGTCGTTGGCGTCGACGATGTCGTCTTCGTCGACGGCATCTTCCGGACCAACCACCAGGCCGGTCGCCACGACACTGCGCACGCCCTTGGTGGCCTGGGTGATCTCGATCGCCTTGGTGCGGGCGGCCAGGGTCGGCGCGGTACCCACCAGGGTGACCACGTTGGCCTTGGTCTCGACGTTGATCTCGGTGCCATGCACCTGGTCGTCGGCCAGCAGCTGGGTCTTCACCTTGGAAGTGATCCAGGCGTCGTCGATGCCGTCGCCGGCTTCGTCCATGGCCTCGCGCACCTCGCCCGAGGCGGTGGCGGTGTTGGCCTCCTGGCGGGCCTCGGTGCCCTGGGCGGCGATGATCAGCTTGTTTTCAACGCGCACCACGTCCTCGACCTCACCGACGATTTCGGCGGCGGCCATCTTGTCGGCCATCGAATCGGTGCCGCCCTCGATGGTGACCAGGCCGTTGTAGGTGTCGACGTTGATGTCGAAACCCTGGGTGCGCTCGTCGCCCAACAGGCGGGTCTTCACCGAAGCGGTGATGGCGGCATCGGTGGTGGCCTGGGCGGCGGTGCGCTCGGCCTTGACGTGCTCACCGGCCTGGCCATGGTCCATCGTGCCGTGGTCCATCTTGTCGTGGTCCATGTGGTCGTCGGCGTAGGCGGCGGTACCAAAGCCCAGGGCGATGGCGGAAGCGAGCAGGGAAGACTTGATGGCGTTCATGGGTGTTTCTCCTTGCGAACGTATTTGGATGCGGCCCGGTGGGCCTCGCTCGCGGTTGGGATCGGGGGATCCGGCGGCACGTCCGTCGAGCGTGGGGCAGAGGTTGGCGGCCGGCGCCGAAATTGAAACTGAAGCAAATCTTCGTATTGCGTTAACAAGCCTGCGAAATCGCCCACTTTCCCAGCCTTGCCAATGACTTGAAGAACATGAACGGGGCGCCACCCCCTGGCCATGACCTGTGGGGAGGCCGGGCAAAGGCTGCACATAGAGAGTATTGTGTTCTTGTACTCCACCTGGGGAGCCCCCATGGCCACACATCCTCTCCAACCAGCCGCTGTCGACGCCCTGCCCAGGCTGGGCGGGCCCGCCCTGCGCGCGTATTTCGCCATCACCCGGGCCTGGGGACTGAAGAACGCCGAAGCCCGGCGCCTGCTCGGGGATCCGCCGGAATCCACCTGGTACAAGTGGAAAAAGCAGCAGGACGGCAGCCCCGGGCGCGACGTGCTCGAACGCATCAGCTACGTGCTGGGCATCTACAAGGCGCTGCAGGTGCTGTTCCCCGACCCCACGCGCGCCGACGCCTGGCTGCGCAAGCCCAATACCGCGCTGCCCTTCGGCGGCGGCTCGGCGCTCGAGCGAATGCTGTCGGGCAACGTCGCCGACCTGTTCGTTGTCCGCAGCTACCTCGACGCGCAGCGCGGCTGGCAGTGAACGAACCACGCACCACCCGCGTCAGCTGGGCCGAGGCCTGGCGGCTGGTGCCCAGCCGCTTCCCGCCGCAGGGCGTGTTCGACCGCATCGCCCGGCCCGAAGACCTCGAAGCCCTGTACGCCCTGGAATCTCTGACCAACCCGCGCCTGCGCGAAGAACTGGGGCAGTTGCAGCTGGTGCCGCGCGAACGCCGGGTCAGCGGGCCGGGCACCCAGCCGATCATGGCCGCCTTCACCCACCTCAACCCCGCCGGCAGCCGCTTCAGCGACGGCAGCTACGGCGTGTTCTATGCGGCACGCGCGCTGGAAACGGCGATCGCGGAAACCATGTTCCACCGTGCGCGATTCATGGCCGCCACCGCCGAACCGGCGATGCGCATCGAAATGCGCTGTTACCGCACCGCCATCCGCGCCCGGCTGAACGACCTGCGTCGCGGCTGGCCGGCCATGCTCGACCCGGACGATTACGGCCCGCCCCAGGCCCTGGCACGGAGACTGCGCGCGCAAGGCTCGGATGGCGTGCTCTATCCCAGCGTGCGGCACGCCGGCGGCGAGTGCGTGGGAATCTTCCAGCCCGACCGCGTGGCGCCCTGCGTGCAGGCCCAGCACCTGGTCTATACCTGGGACGGCCAGCGCATCCTGCCCGCTTATGCGCAGGCAACGCTGCGCAAGATCGGCTCAGGGGGCGACGAAGCGCACTGAGTGGCGGTGCCCGTGCACCAGGGGTTCGAGCAGGTAGCTGCCCTGCACCGCCAGCACGCGGTCCTTGATGGCCGGCACCACCTGCAGGGTGGGCAGGTGCTGGGTATAGGTCGAGAACTCGAGGTCCATCACCAGGCCCACCTGGTACCCGCCGGATTCCACGGGAATCACTTCGAGCCGCATGCCGAAGCGGCGCACCATTTCCAGCCGCACGGCTTCGCGCACGGCGGCCTGGCAGATCCGGTAGACGGCAGTGCGGGCGTCTTCGCCCAGGGAATCCGCCGGGCCTTCGAATTCCGGTTCGAAAACCACGCCGCTGTCGTCGAGCATCTCGTGCAGCGGGCCGGTTTTCAGCGCCTGCTTCAGGCCGTGGGTGTCGAGCTGGGGCGGCCGCAGCTGGCGCAGGGCGCGGCGAAGGCTGTCCTGGATCTCGCGCACCTGCTCGCGCAGCGATTCCAGCAGGCGCGTCCCCTGTTCGTCGCGCACGTCGCGGAACGCCAGGCTGATGCGGGTGCCCAGGGCGTGGATGGCGTGGCCCAGTTCGTATTCGAGTTCGCTGGCCAGCTCACGCTGGCCCTGCTCCTCGAGCCGCGCCAGGCGCTGGCCGACCTGGCCCAGTTCCGCGGCCAGCAGTTCGAGTTCGGTGGTCTTCGAGGCCAGTTCCTGGTGGCGCTGGGCCAGGATCTCGTGGCTTCGCCGCAGCGCGGCGCTGGCCGCGCCCAGCACCAGGGCGCCGCCGCCGACCACGGCCAGCACCAGCTGCAGCATGGTTACGCTGACGGTCAGCAACCCCGTCTGGACCAGGCCCTGGATGACCGCGCCCAGCAGGGTCGTGGCCAGCGCGCCGCCTTCCCAGCCGTGCCGGAAGCCCAGGTAGAACAGCGGCGCGAACGCCAGCAGCAGCACGTACATGGCCAGGTCGGCATACGCCTGCAGCACCACGAACACGCCCAGCGCGCCGACCAGCACCAGGCCCAGGTCGCGCACCAGGCCGGTGCGGCCCCGCCGGCGCAGGCCACCTTGCAGGAGTGCGATCAGCAGGGGCGCAAACACGATCTGGCCGATCAGGTCGCCGTACATGAAGGCGAACATGCTGGCCAGCGAATCGGCCGTGGTCATCGGGTAGGTGACCAGGAACATCCACAGCAGCGGCGACACGCCGGCCGCGCCCAGCAGGCCGGCCAGCAACAGCAGCAGCATGCGGGTCGGGGAATCGGGCGGCGGCGCCGGCTGGCTGCCGCGGAGCAGGTAGACCACCGCGGCGTAGATCACCCAGGGCGCCACGCAGACAGCCAGGAAGGTGAAGGTGAACAGCGGGTAGCCCAGCACCACCGACTTGGTGGCCTGGGCCAGCACCTCGGCGGCGCCCAGCCAGCCCCAGCGGCGGGTCGGGGTAAGCCAAAGCATCGCCAGCCGCAGGCCGGCGGGCAGGAACCACAGCTGCGCAGAAAGCTGTTCGAGCACCAGCCAGGTGGCCAGCACGACGATCGCCAGCAGGGCCCAGCGCCCATTACGGCCCGGACCGGCGTCCTGCAGCAGCGCCAGTGCGCGTCCTGCCATGCCCGGTACCTTCCCCTGTTTGCCGTCTTGCCGGCTCCCGGACATGCTAACCGAGCCGGAAGCCGGAACCGCATCCTCGCGTCCGCCTTCCTTGCACGGGACAGGGCCGATATAATCGCGGCCTTCTTATCCACAGGGCCCCGGCCCTCTGTCAGGACACCCCGTGCGCAACCACGATCTGGTTTTCCTCAAGCACTTCTCGATGGTCATCGTTTTCCTGGTGGCGGTCACCGGCGTGCTGATCCTCCTGGGCCTGTACTTCAATACCCAGCAGGAACCCGAACCCAATCCGGTTGCCGAAGCCGCGATGGCCCAGCGGCTGCAGCCGGCGGCCGGCGTTTACGCCGGCTCCACCGGTGCGGCTGCCCAGGCCGCTGCCGCAGCGGCCGCCCCGGCGGCGGCCGCTGGCCCGGTGGCCAACGACGGCACGCTCGAAGGCAAGGTGAACT
>CAZXTV010000016.1:5674-15514 GCA_964643705.1 uncultured Arenimonas sp.
TACGACAACCTCTGCGGTGCCTGCCACACCTCGGGCGCCGGTGGCGCGCCCAAGCTGGTCGCGTCCGAATGGACCGCGCGCATCGCCCAGGGCATGGACACGCTCAACACCCACGCCATCGACGGTTACCAGGGTTCGGCGGGCATCATGCCGGCCAAGGGCGGCAACCCCAACCTGTCCGACGAGCAGGTCATCGCCTCGGTGCAGTGGATGGTCGACAACCTGCAGTAAGCTTGGCCACCACGCCCTTTCGCGACGACGCCGCCTCCGGGCGGCGTCCTCGTTTCCGGAGTTACCCCATGTCCCGTCGCCTGCTCCTTCTCGCCCCGCTGCTGCTGGCCGCCTGCACCCCGCCCGGTCCCGCCCCGCTGGACACGGTGATGGCCGACGAAGGCGGGCTGGTGACCGTGGCGCGCATCCAGGGCAGCGGCGAACGCAGCCCGCTCGAGGGCCGGCAGGTGGTCGTCGAAGCCGTGGTCGTGGCGCCGTTCGGTGGCCTGGGTGGCGTTTTCGTGCAGTCGCTGGCACCCGATGCCGACCCGGCCACGTCCGAAGGCCTGTTCCTGCCGCGCAGCCGCGACGCCCAGCCGCGCCTGAAGGCCGGCGACCACGTGCGCATCACCGGCACGGTGGTCGAAACCGGCGACGACGGATCCACCCTGACCGCCGTGGAAGCCACCGCGGTCGAACACCTCGGCCGGGCTCCGGTGACGGCCCTGGTGGTGTCGGCCGCGCCCGCCAGCCCCGGCGACTGGGAGCGTTACGAAGGCATGTTGCTGAGCCTGGAAGGGCCGCTTACCGTCACCGGCAACGAAGACCTCGCGCGTTTCGGCGAACTGCGCGTCAGTTTCGATGGCCGCCTGTTCGCGCCCACCGAACTGGCCCCGCCCGGCACGGCCGCGCAGGCCATCGCCGCTGAAAACGCGCGCCTGATGCTGCGCCTCGACGACGGCCGCAGCGCCCGCGATCCCGACCGCCTGTGGTTCCTGCCCGGCGAAAGCCTGGGCGCCGACCGGCCGCTGCGCGTGGGCAGCGTGCTGCGTGGCGTCACCGGCGTGCTCGACCAGCGCTTCGGTGGCCACCGGCTGCAGCTGACGGCGCCGATCACCGACATCGAACAGGCGCCGCGCCCGCCGGTGCCGGTGGTTGCCGGCGACCGCCGCATCGCCGGCTTCAACCTGCTCAACCTGTTCAACGGCGATGGCCGCGGCGGCGGCTTCCCGACCACGCGCGGCGCCGCCACGCAAGCCGACTTCGACCGCCAGCAGGCCAAGCTGGTGGCCACCGTGCAGGCACTGGATCCCGACCTGGTGGCGCTGATGGAGCTGGAAAACGACGGCTTCGGGCCCGACTCGTCGCTGGCCGGCTTCGTGGACGCACTCAACGCGGCCGGCCCGCACGATGACTGGCGGTTCGTGGATGCCGGCCAGGGTCCGGGCGACAACCCGATCCGCGTGGGCATGATCTATCGCAGCAGCCGCGTGGCGCCCGTGGGTAAACCGGCCGTGCTGGGCGAAGGCCCCTTCCGCGACCGCAGCCGGGTGCCCCTGGCGCAGGCCTTCCGCGCCGGCCAGGGGCCGGTGTTCGTGGTCGTGGCCAACCACTTCAAGTCCAAGGGCGGCTGCGACGGTGCCCAGGGCGGCGACGCCGACCGGCGCGACGGCCAGGCCTGCTTCAACGCCACCCGCGTCGAATCGGCCCGGCTGCTCAACGCCTGGCTGGCCAAGGATCCGACGGGTACCCAGCCCATGGGCCACCTGCTGGTCGGCGACTTCAACGCCTACGCCCAGGAAGACCCGATGCGCCTGCTGCGCTCGCAGGGCTGGCAGGACGCGTTCGCACGGATGAAGCTCGAGCGGCCCTACTCCTTCGTATACCAGGGCCTGTCCGGGCGGCTCGACCATGCCCTGGTCGATGCCGGCCTGGCCGCGCGCCTGCGCGGCGCGGCCGAATGGCATGCCAATGCCGACGAAGCGCCGGCCTTCGACTACCGCAAGGGCAAGCCCGGCGAGCCCTGGCGGGCGTCCGACCACGACCCGCTGCTGCTGGGCTTCGACCTGGCCCGCTAGGGGCTATCATCCGCGCATGGACGCCCTGCCTGCCTTCCCGACCGAATCCGGCCCGCTGCTGGTCCCTGGCCCCGCCGGCCAGATCGAGCTGATGGTGGACCTGCCCGACGACGGGCAGGAACGGGCCGGCGTGGCCGTCCTCTGCCACCCCAATCCACCCGAAGGCGGCACCCTGCACAACAAGGTGGTCACGATGACCGCGCGCGCGCTCAGCGAACTGGGCCTGGCCGCGGTGCGCTTCAACTTCCGCGGCGTCGGCAAGTCCGAAGGCGAGTGGGACGAGGGCCGCGGCGAAATCCTCGACCTGCTGGCCGTGGCCGACTGGGTGCGCAAGAGCCGGCCGGACGACGCCCTGTGGCTGGGCGGTTTTTCCTTCGGCAGCTGGGTGGCCCTGCAGGGCGCGCGCCAGCTGCCGGTGAAGCAGATGATCTCGCTGGCGCCGCCGGTGGGTTTCCGCGATTTTTCCGGCGTGCAGCCACCGGCCTGCCCCTGGCTGGTGATCATGCCCGACGCCGATGAAGTGGTGGACCCGCAGAAGGTCTACGAGTGGATCGACGGCCTCGACGAAAAACCAACGCTGGTGAAGATGCCCGACACCAGCCACTTCTTCCATCGCCGGCTGATGGACCTGCGCGGCGCGGTCAAGAACGGCGTGCGCAAGAACCTGCCGCCGCCGCGCCATGGCTGAACCCGCGGCGGCCCGCCCGCCGTCGGCCGCCTACGCCGCCGGCGTGGCCAGCGGCCGCTGGCAGGACGACCCCGCGCAGCGTCCCGCGCTGGCCCAGCTCGACCGCATCCATGCCGGCCTGCTGGCGCGCGAAGCCACGCCCGCCTGGAAACGCTGGCTGGGCCGCGGCGGCGAAGCGGTGCAGGGCCTGTACCTGTGGGGCGGCGTGGGCCGCGGCAAGACCTTCCTCAACGACCTGCTGTTTGAACAACTGGGCAAACTGCCGCGCCGGCGCTGGCATTTCCACCGCTTCATGGTCGAAGTGCACGCGCGCATCCAGGCCCTGCCCGACGACACCGCCGACACCGTGGCGGTGGTCGCCGATGCGCTGGCCGAAGAATTGCGCCTGCTGGTTCTTGATGAATTCATCGTTTCAGACATCGCCGACGCGATGATCCTGGGCCGGCTGCTCGACCGCCTGTTCGAACGCGAGGTGGTGCTGGTCACCACCTCCAACACCGAACCGAAAAACCTGTATCGCGACGGCCTGCAGCGCGCGCGTTTCCTTCCGGCAATCGCGCTGCTGGAAAAACACAACGTCGTCTTCCACCTCGACAGCGACCTCGATTACCGCCTGCGCCAGCTCACCAGCGCCGAAACCTACCTGACGCCGCTGGGCACGGACGCCGATGCCGCGCTGTCGGCGCACTACGAACGCCTGGCCGCCGACGCACCGCGCGAAGAGGGCCCGCTGGCCGTGAATGGCCGTCTTATCCCGGTGCGGGCGCTGGCCGAAGGCATTGCCTGGTTCGACTTCGCGGCCCTGTGCGAAGGCCCGCGTGCCGCCGCCGACTACATCGAGGTGGCGCGCGATTTCCACACCGTGCTGCTGTCGAACGTGCCGGTGATGGACGCCACCAGCGAAAACGCCGCGCGCCGCTTCGTGCACCTGGTGGACGAGCTCTACGACCGCAACGTCAACCTGGTGCTCAGCGCCGCCGCCGAACCGATGTGGCTCTACACCGGCGACAAGCTCCGGAGTGACTTCGAGCGCACCGCCTCGCGCCTGGTCGAGATGCGCAGCGCCGAATTCATGGCCCGCGAGCACCGGCCGTGAAAACCGTCGCGCCCTGGCTCGCGGCGGCGCTGGGCCTGGGCCTGGTGCTGGCGGCGTTCTGGCCCGGCTACATCAGCTGGGATTCCGCCTGGCAGTGGTGGCAGGCCCGCCACGGCGAACTCGACCCCGGCCACCCGCCGGTGATGGTGCGGGTGTGGCAGGCGGTGCGGTTCGTCCTGCCCGACCCGGGCGGCATGCTGCTGGTGCAGGTGCTGGCCTGGTGGGCGGCGATGGCCGGCTTCGCGCATGCGCTGGGCGGCGGCGCCTGGCGCCGCGTGCTGTGCGTGTGGCTGGTCGGCGCCTGGCCGACGCTGCTGGCGCTGCAGGCGCACCTGTGGAAAGACGTCTGGATGATGGCGCTGTTCGCCGGCGCCGTTGCCTGCCTGGCCGCCGACATGGCTTCGCCGCGCCGCCGCTGGCGCTTGGCCGCGCTGCTGCTGCTGGCCGCCGGCTGCGCATTCCGACACAACGCCTTGCCCGCGGCGCTGCCGCTGCTGGCCTGGATCGCCTGGCGCGAGTGGCCGGGGCGCCGGCTTCGGGTCACGGTCGCGACGTTCGCGCTGGCGGCGGGCCTGCATTTCGCGGCGGCGCTGGCCAACCTGGCGCCGGGCGCGCGGCACACCCCCGTGTGGCCCGTGATTGCGATGTGGGACATCGCCGCGGTGTCGATCGCCCGGGACCGCGTGTTGTTCCCGCCCGACTGGGTCGAGCCCGGACTGACGGTGCACGACCTGCGCCGCGACTTCTCGCCCTTCGTGAACGTGCCGAGCTTCGAATCCGGGCAGCTGCGGCTGAACTTCTATTACGACTACACGCCGGCCCAGTACGCCGCGCTGCGGGAAACCTGGCTGTCCCTGCCGGTCGAGCATCCGGGGGCCTTCTTCGGCCACCGCGCCGAAGTGGCGGCCTACCTGCTCGGATTTCGCCAGGCGGCGCAGCCGGACTACCAGGTGCTGCAGCCGGCCATCGTGCCGCTTCGCGACAACCCGGCGGTGGCGCCGCCGTCGGGCCCGCTGCATCGTGCGCTGCAGCCTCGCCTGGATGCGTTGGTGGACACGCCGATGTTCGCGGGCTGGCTGTACGTCGGGCTGGCTGCGGGCGTGCTGGCTTTCACCGCACTGCGGCGGCGGGGGCCTCGCGACGGCCTGGCCGCGGCCGTCGCGGCGTCGGGCCTGCTGCTGGCGCTGCCGCTGCTGCTGCTCGCGCCGTCGGCCGATTTCCGCTACCTGGCCTGGACGGTCGCGGCCAGCCTGATGGCCCTGCTGGTGTGCCTGGCTGCTCCCGTGGGGGTTCAGCGGCACATCGCGTCGATGTAACCGTCGCCGTCGAGGTCACGGTCGCCGACCGTGCTGGCGTCGCAGTCCTCGTCATTGCCCCGGGCGTCGCAGATTTCCGTGTGGCCGGGACTGCGGTTGGGATCGCTGTCGTCGCAGTCGTTGCCGCCGCAGGCGACCGCGGCGTAGCCGTCGCCATCGGCGTCGGGCGTATCGCAGGGTCCGAGCCGGCAGCGGTCTTCGGCCTCGAGGCACTCTTCACCCTTCCTGCAGGGCGGCGCGCCGGCCACGCAGCCATTGTGGTCGGCGCGTGGATGCGTCTGTTCGCAGCGTTCGGCACCGTTGCAGTAGATGCCGTCGTCGCACTGCCGGTGGCTGGAGCACTTGTTGCGGTCGATGCTGACGATGGCGCCGCTGTTTTCGCCGACGCGGACCCTCACGCCTTCGCGCTCGGAGGCGGCGCACGGAAGGCTGGCGACGGCCAGCAGGCAGGCCAGGAATAAACGGTTCATGGGCAGGTTCCTTGGCTGGGATTGCGGGCGCGGTCGGTGTCGTCGCAGTCGCGGTTGTTCAATGAAACGTCGGCCAGGGCCTCGCCGATGGGACAAGTCTGCACGGGCTGGGCGGGATCGCCGAAGCCGTCGCCGTCCCGGTCACGCCAAACCGTCCAGGCCACGCCCTCATCAACCTGGCCATCGCAGTTGTCGTCCTTGAAGTTGCAGACCTCCACCTGGCCGGGGTGCACGCTGCGGTCGCGGTCGTCGCAGTCGGCGGGCTGCCGGCGGTAGTCACGCTTGTTCTGCGGAACCACGCTTTCGGGCGTGGATCGACCGCGCTCGGCCTCGCGTTCAGCCTGCAGGCGCATGGCGCGAAGCTTCTCGAACGACACCCCGCCCCTGACGCCGACCGCGCGCTGGAACGCCCCCTGCTGCTGGGTAACGGGCGCCTTCACCTGCCTGGCGATGCCCGGCCGCAGCGTGGCCGCGGCGGGGGGCTTGGCGGTCTGCACCTGGGCCTTGTCCTTTTGCCCCTGCGCCTGCCCGGGGTCGGGCCAGGCGAGCAGCAGGAAGCACACCAACAGGACGAGCATGCGCATGACAATCTCCGGGTTGCACCGATGACCTGTACAACGCAGTGCGGCCCCGGACCGTGCCACGGGCCGCACGGGGCCACGTGCTAGCATCCTTGGCAGGCTAATCAGGGGAGTCGTCATGCGCCGTTTGCTGCTTGTTTCCGCCCTCGCCGCCGCACTTTGCGGCCCCGCCTTCGCCCAGGCCCCCGACGTCGAGACGCTGGCCGCTTCGGTGGACGCGAAAGTACAGGCCTGGCGCCGCGACATCCACCAGAACCCCGAGCTGGGCAATCGCGAAACCCGCACCGCCGCCCTGGTCGCGGAACACCTGCGGTCCCTGGGTTTCGAGGACGTGCGCACCGGCATCGCCACCACCGGCGTCACCGCCGTGCTGCGCGGCGGCAAACCCGGCCCGCGCATCGCGCTGCGCGCCGACATGGACGCGCTGCCGGTAACCGAACGCACCGGCCTGCCCTTTGAATCCAAGGCCACCACCACCTTCCGCGGCGAAACCACCGGCGTGATGCACGCCTGCGGCCACGACGCCCACACCGGCATCCTGATGGGCGTGGCCGAGGCGCTGGCATCGGTGAAGGACGAGCTGGCCGGCGAAGTGCTCTTCATCTTCCAGCCGGCCGAAGAAGGCCCGCCGGACGGCGAGGACGGCGGCGCCGAAGAGATGCTCAAGCAGGGCATCTTCGAGCGCTTCAAGCCCGAGGCTGTTTTTGGCCTGCACGTGTTCAGCACGCTCAATGCCGGCACCGTCGGCTATCGCAGCGGCCCGCTGATGGCGGCGTCGGACCGCTTCAACATCGTCATCAAGGGTCGGCAGACGCATGGCTCGCGGCCCTGGGGCGGCGTCGACCCGATCGTGGCGGCGGCCGATGTCATCGGCACCGCGCAGACCATCGTCAGCCGGCGCCAGAACATTTCCAAGCAGCCGGTGGTGGTCAGCTTCGGCGCCATCAAGGGCGGCATCCGCTACAACATCATTCCCGATGAAGTCGAGCTGGTGGGCACCATCCGCACCTTCGACGAAGGCATGCGCCAGCAGGTATTCGCCGACCTGATCAACGTGTCCGAATCAGTGGCGCACGCGCACGGCGCCACCGCGGTCGCCAAGGTGCCCGACACCAAGGGCAACCCGGTCACGGTCAACCACCCGGCGCTGACGATGCGCATGGTGCCGAGCCTTGAAAAGGTCGTCGGCGCCGACAACGTCATCGAGATGGACCTGACCATGGGCGCCGAGGACTTCAGCTACTACGCCAACCAGGTGCCCGGCTTCTTCTACTTCGTCGGCGCCACCCCGCCCGACCAGGACCCGCTGAAGGCGCCGTCGAACCACTCGCCCGAATTTTTCCTGGACGAACAGGCCCTGAAGGTCGGCACCCGCACGATGCTGCAGGTGGCGCTGGATTACCTGCACGAGGTCGAGTGAGGCCATCGGGGTGACCGCCGCCGCTGCGGCGTGAAGACCGGAAGCTGAACCGTCGCCAGCAAGCCGGGCCGCCAGTCGGCCCGGCTTGCGTTTTACATGCCTCGCGGCCGACCCCGTGAGACAATCCGCCCCATGACGTCCCCCGAACTGAGCCCGCTGGGCAAAGCCGTCGAATACGGCGGCGACTACGATCCTTCCCTGCTCTTCCCGATCGCCCGCGCGCAGTCGCGGGCGGCATTGGGCCTGGGCGACGACCTGCCCTTCGGCGGCGTCGATTTCTGGAACGCCTACGAACTGAGCTGGCTCGACGGCCGCGGCAAGCCGCGCGTCGCGCTGGCCGAGCTGCGCGTGCCGGCGTCGTCACCGCACATCATCGAATCCAAGAGCCTCAAGCTGTACCTGGGCAGTTACGCGATGGCGCGCTTCACCGACACCGACACCCTGCGTGCCCAGCTGGTGGCCGACCTGTCGGCCGCCGCCGGCGCGCCAGTCAGCGTGGTGCTGACGCCGGCCGGTTCCAACAACGTCGCCCTGATCGAAAACCTCGAAGGCGACCTCATCGACGACCTGCCGATCGAAATCAGCCACTACGGTCCGCCGCGTCCGGATTACCTGTCCTGCGACAGCGAAACCAAGGCCGATGAAGTGCTGGTCTCGCACCTGCTCAAGTCCAACTGCCCGGTCACCGGCCAGCCGGACTGGGCCAGCGTGCAGATCCGCTACGCCGGCCCGCGCATCGCCCGCGACGGCCTGCTGCGTTACCTGGTGTCGTTCCGCCAGCACAGCGATTTCCACGAAAGCTGCGTCGAGCGCATCTTCACGGACCTGATGCGGCAGTGCGCGCCGACCCGGCTGGCGGTGTACGCTCGTTACACCCGCCGCGGCGGCCTGGACATCAATCCCTTCCGCGCCACGCCGGGCCTGCCCCTGCCGGGCAACCCGCGCACCAACCGCCAGTAACCACCGACCCGACCGAAGCCGCCCATGCGCCCGATCCTGACGAGCCTCGCCCTGTCGCTGTCCCTGCTGCTGGTCGCCTGCGGTGGCGACAAGGAAGCCGCGCCCGCCGGCCAGGCGGCCGCCCCGGCACAAGCCGCCGCCGAAGCCGCTGCGCCCGCCGCCGAGCCCGAGGAAGCGCCCATGCCCAGCGGCGATTTCCGCGTGGTCGCGGTCGAACTGGGCACCGAACTGGACGAAGAGGGCCGCGTGCCCCGCCCGCAGGACGTCTTCGACACCGTCGACACCATCCACGCCGCCGTGGTCGGCGTGGGCACCAGCGCCGGCCTGACCCTGTCGGCCCGCTGGCTGCTTGAAGACGGCACCCAGGTCGCCAAGGCCGGGCAGGCCCTCGTGCCCGAGACACCAACCGTCACCACCTTCAGCATCACTCAGCCCGAGCCCTGGCCGGTCGGCGCCTACCGGGTGGAAATCGCGATCAACGACCGCGTCGTCGAAACCCGCAGCTTCAACGTCCAGTAACCCTTCGAGCCCGAGTGGCCCATGAGCCATCCCTGCCTGCGCTGTGGCGCCTGCTGCGCCACCTTCCGCGTCGCCTTCCACTGGTCGCAGGCCCAGCCTGAAAACCCCGACGGCCCGCCGCCCGACCTGGTGATGCCGCTGCGCCGGCACGAGCTGGCCATGCGCGGTACCGAAGGCAGCCATCCGCGCTGCGTCGCCTTGCGCGGCAGCATTGGCGTGGACGGCCACTGCGGCATCTACCCGCAGCGGCCCTCGGTTTGCCGCGAGGTGGAGCCTTCCTGGGAATTTGGCCGGCACAGCCCACAGTGCGACAAGGGCCGCGCGGCCCACGGACTGAAGCTGCTGACGCCGGAAGACTGGGCCATGCAGCCGGTGCTGCTGCCGGGCGTGGACCAGGTGCCGCTGGCGGGGTCGGCGCTGCCCCAGGTCGACGACGTGTCGCGCACGTACACCCCCGTAGGGCGCCGCGCTTTCCCCGGCCCCGCGTAACCGCGACAATGCGGGGCTGACTTCACGGGATCAAACCACCATGTCCGATTCGCCCAAGATCATCTACACGCTGACCGACGAAGCCCCGTTCCTGGCGACCCAGTCGCTGTTGCCGATCGTGCAGGCCTTCGCGGGCGCCGCCGGCATCGCCGTCGAAACGCGTGACATCTCGCTGTCGGGCCGCATCCTGGCGCAGTTCCCCGAACGCCTGCGCGAAGACCAGCGCATCGGC